>CASBQH010000504.1 GCA_949127695.1 Synechococcales cyanobacterium PMM_0073 | reverse complement strand
GTTCAGCCCGTCGTGCGCGTGCCGAGTATCCGACCGCCTTCAGCCAGCAGCTCAGCCAGCAGTTCAGCCAGCAACTCTAGAGACTACAAATATCGCTTGGTGCTACAGGGCAGCAGCGACAGCCTGCTGCGGCAAGTCCGGCAGATTATCCCTGATGCCTTTCGCACCACAATTGATGGCCGCCGGGTGGTGCAGGCAGGGCTATTTGTCGAGCGCAGCGAGGCGGAGACCGTGCAGCGGCAGTTGGCCTCAATTGACGCGCCCACCAGCATTTTTGACATTAACTTTGGCTTAGCAGCTCGGAGCGCTGCCCCTTCCATCGCTCGTGATGGCCGCATTGTGGTTGTGGTTGATCCAGGGCATGGCGGTGGCGATCCGGGAGCTGTCGGGATTGGCGGCATCCACGAGGCTGATATTGTGCTAGATGTGGCTAAGCAGGTGGCCGCCCTGCTAGAGAAAGGTGGCGTACAGGCTGTTTTGACCCGCCAGGATGATCGCGAAGTGGAGCTAGAGCCGCGCGTCGATTTGGCCGATCGACTCAACGCTAATCTGTTCGTCAGCATTCACGCGAACGCTATTTCTCTCAGCCGCCCCGATGTGAACGGCATCGAAACCTACTACTACAGCTCTGGCAGCGCTTTGGCCAGCTCAATTCAAAATAGCCTGGTCAGCGCCACAGGCATGAACGACCGGGGCGTTCGCCAAGCGCGATTTTACGTGCTGACCGAAACTTCAATGCCTGCGGTGCTGGTGGAAATTGGCTTTGTCACTGGACAAGAAGATGCAGCCCGATTCAACAGCGCCGCCTCGCGCAGCCAGATTGCCGCCGCCATTGCTGAGGGGGTCTTGCGCTATATTCGGTAGGGTGAGAAGTTCAGATCGCTCAAATCGAGTGGGGCTATAGGAGTGAGGCAAATGAACTGGAAAATGCTGGGCTGCGCGGTCGCTGCGGTCGGGCTGAGCTTTGCGGCAGGATCTGCCGGATGGAGCTATGGGATTGCGCCGGAGCTGCCGGGTCTGGGCGAGTTTGATCGCTATGCGCCCCAAAGCCAGACGGTGAACCTATTGCTGAAGCTGGATCGCCGCAAGGTTTATGTGTTTCAGGGGCAAAAACTCGTGGCTAGCTTTCCGGTCGCCATCGGTCGGCCTGGATTTGCAACCCCAACCGGCGATTTCAAAGTATTTGAGATGATTGTCAACCCATCCTGGCAAGATCCTAAAACTGGCGAAGTGGAAACGCCCGGTATTGATGGCTCGCTAGGGCTGCGCTGGATTGGCTTTTTAGAATTAGAACATGGCGTGATTGGCTTTCACGGCACACCCAACGTCGCCTCCATTGGCCAAGCAGCCTCGCATGGCTGTGTGCGGATGCGAAACGAAGATGTTGTCAAAATGTATGAGCTAGTCAAACTCGGAACGGCTGTGCGAGTTGAACCTTAAGGTTAAGAATTTGAGCTGGTCGAGAATTGTCCTGATTCAGTGATTCTGACCTCGAAGAAGAGAGTTATTCAAAAATAGTGAGTTTGTTTTTTGCGGTTTCAGCGCTTCACAAACTGGCCAAGTTTGGGCTGATCAAAACTCATGAACCGCTAAGTCTTAACGCGAGATCATTCCTGTTGTATGAGTGCCTGCTAGAGCTGAAACTTAGTCTCAACCTGCGATGGAGCCAGAAAGTCAGATTCGATCGATAGGTGAGATCCTAGATTTTGCCGAAATAGTGGCCGCACCAACTGTAGTGATGTTTAGCGAACGTTCAAATATCGATTCTGATTTGCACATAGTTTAATTTTTGTCTCTGTTGACGGAAGATAGCTCAATCGGTGTGAGATCGTCAGTCTAGTCATTCCAGATTCTGCCTCAGAGACAGTGTCATGTTCATTCATAGCCCCCTTACTCTAATGAGCACTGTTCCTGATTTTAATGGTTCTGTCATAGCTCTCACTTCAGAAAACCCTCATCCAATTTTCCAAGCCCTAGTGGAAAGCCTCGACTGTTTTGATGGAGCGATGATTTTGACTAAAACTGGCGAGCTGGTGGTTTCCAATCATCATGCCAGCCAGATCTGCCATCAGCTAACCTGTCAGCTGACCCAAAATTTATCTCGCGTGCCGCAGCAGATCTGGCAATGCTGTCAGGCGGTGCTAGAAAATCAGCTGCAAGCCATTGAAGATGAAATTAAGATTGATCAGTCGAGTACAATTCGGATTCGGGCTTCCTGGCTACCTGCCGGATATGTTGATCAGCCTCACCTTTTAGTCAGATTAGAAGATCCACGCCAAACTGCCGAGCATCGGGCTGAAGTGGAGGCGATCAAATATGGGTTGACGGCGCGTGAGGCACAAGTTTGGATCTTAAAGCGGATTGGCTGCTCCGATAAATCAATCGCCATGCGGCTCTACATTGCCACAGATACCGTGAAAAAGCATGTGAAGAATATTCGGATCAAGCTGGGGTTGAGCGATGGCTTGGCGGGATAAACCTGCTGGCTCTGGATGCGATAAATCGGCCTAGACTTGCTAGCCTATGAAAAGTGTCTCATAGCGAACCAAATTTACAAGCCACCATGCAGAGCCAACCCAAGACCTCAACCCCTCTACCGCTGATTCCCCGCGAAACGCTGTTTGGCAACCCCGAGCGCGCCCGTCCGCAGCTCTCACCCGACGGCAAACATCTGGCCTTTATTGCGCCAGACCGCAAAAACGTGCTGCAAGTCTGGCTGAGCGCACCCGAGGGCGACCGTCAGCTGACGAACGACGCCAAGCGGGGGATTCGCGCTTATTTTTGGACATACGACGCCCAGCATCTGATCTATATGCAGGATGCGGACGGCGACGAAAACTTCCACTGCTATGCGGTGAATATTCACAGCAATACCGTCCGCGATCTGACTCCGTTTGAAGGCGTCAAGGCTGAGCCGATCGAGCTTGATCCAGACTATCCCGATCAGTTTTTGATCGGCATGAACCAGAAAGACCCGCAGGTGTTCGATGTCTATCGGGTGAAGCTGAGCGACGGCAGCGTGGAATTTGACACGGCCAATCCCGGCAATATTGTCAGCTGGCTAGTCGATCCGCAGTTTCGGGTGCGGGTGGCAATGGCGGCCACAGCCGACGGCGGTTCTGATCTGCTCTACCGCGAAACCGTTGAAGCAGACTGGGAGCTATTGCGACACTGGGGCGCAGATGATGAGGGCTATCCGGTCAGCTTTTCGGCAGATGGCCAGACGCTCTATATTGTCGGTAGCCATGAGGCCAACGCCCAACGGCTATTGGCGCTGAATTTGACGACGCGGCAAGAGACCGTAATTGCGGCGGATGATCAGTACGACGTAGGCGGCGTCATGACCCATCCGACCAATCGCCGCTTGCAGGCGGTGGCTTTTTACCGCGACAAGCTCGACTGGCAGATTTTAGACCCCAGCATTGCGCCCGACTTTGAGGCATTAGCCAAAGTGCGTCCGGGCGAGTTTGGGATCAACAGCCGCACGCTGGCTGACGACATTTGGCTGGTGGCCTATACTGCCGACGATGGGCCGGTCTATTACTATCGCTACGAGCGCGCCAGCCAAACCGCCGAGCTGCTATTTAGCAACCAGCCGATTTTAGAAGATCTGACGCTGGCTTCAATGCAGCCGATTTCCTACAGCGCCAGAGATGGCCTGAAGATTCACGGCTATCTGACGCTGCCTGCCGATCTGCCTGCCGAAAATCTGCCGAGCCTGCTGCTGGTGCATGGTGGCCCTTGGGCGCGCGATACCTGGGGCTATGACCCGGAGGCACAGTGGCTAGCCAATCGCGGCTATGCGGTGCTGCAAATTAACTTTCGCGGCTCGACGGGCTATGGCAAGGCGTTTTTGAACGCGGGCAACCGGGAATGGGCAGCCAAAATGCATGACGATTTGCTGGATGGCATGGAGTGGCTGGTGGCGCAGGGCATTGCCGATCGCAGCAAGGTAGCGGTGATGGGCGGCTCTTATGGCGGCTATGCGGCGCTGGTGGCGCTCACCTTTACGCCAGAGGTGTTTGCGGCGGCGGTGGATATTGTCGGGCCGAGCAATATTATGACGCTGATGCAGAGTATTCCGCCTTACTGGGAGCCGATTAAAGCCCAGATGTATCATCGGATTGGCAATATGGAAACTGAGCCAGAGTTTCTGAAGTCGCGCTCGCCGCTGTTTTTCATTGACCGGATTCAGAAGCCGCTGCTGATTGGCCAGGGCGCAAACGATCCGCGCGTGAAGCAGGCCGAAAGCGACCAGATTGTGGCGGCAATGCGGCAGGCGGATAAGCCGGTGGAATATGCGCTCTACCCTGATGAAGGCCACGGCTTTGCCCGTCCGGAAAACCGGCTGCATTTCTATGCGATTGCCGAGGCGTTTTTAGCCAAATATCTCGGCGGTCGCTGTGAGCCAATGGGTGAGATTCTAGGGCATTCGGGACTGCTGAAGTAGACCTCGATTAAGCTGCCTGGATTTGTCTGGGCAGCTTGATTTGAGTCAATCACCAGCCGCTAGTTGTAGCGCCCCCATTGAATAAATGCCGTGACCAAGTAGAGCAGAATCGCGCAGCCAATTACGGCGGGCACAATCAACACCCCCTGAATATGCCAGTAGAGAAAGGCAAAGCTGAGGCCAAACTCTCGTTTGAGCAAGGCAAAGCTCCATTCGCCAAACCAAATACCCGCCAGACCCAGGACAATCAGGCCAGCAAAACCGCCCGGTATGCGGCGCGGCACGAGCAGGTCGGCTAATCCAGCGCAGACAATCGCAATCAGCAGTCTGATCACCAGTTGAGGGATATTCATCTGATTTTTGTAGGCTGGCTTTTAGGCGCGTAAGGCAGAAATTACCCTGGATTTAACGGCAAGCTAGATGTAGATGCGATGATTTATCTTACTCAATTTTGGCTGAAATCAACCATTTTGGCGCAGCTAGTTGCGCTACTGGCCTAATTCTTGGGAACGACGACAGGCGGCTCGCACGGCCTCAATCAACGCAGAGCGCAGTCCAGCTTGCTCTAGCAGAGCGATGCCGGCAATCGTGGTGCCGCCGGGACTCGTGACCTGATCTTTGAGCTGAGCCGGATGGAGCTGCTGGACTTGCAGCAATTCTGCCGTGCCGCGCAGCGTTTGGAGGGCAAGCTGGGTGGCAATCGGCCTCGGCAAGCCCACCGCGACGCCGCCATCAATCATCGCTTCAGTCACCAAAGCCAGATAGCCAGGGCCAGAGCCAGACAGTCCGGTGACGGCATCTAGCAGCGATTCTGGCACTTCGACGACTTCACCGACTGCGGCAAAAATCTGTCGCGCTAGGGCAACATGCTCAGCGCTAGCCTCAGCGCCAGCCGCAATGGCCGTGATCCCGGCTCCCACAATTGCAGGCGTGTTGGGCATGGTGCGAATCACGGGTTGCCCTGGGAAAGCGGCCTCTAGTCGCCGCAGCGGCAGACCCGCCAAAATGGAGAGAACTAGCTGATCGGCTGGAGCCTGTAGATTAGCCACCACTGCTTCAAATACCTGCGGCTTAATCGCTAGCAGCAGCACAGGAGCCTGAGCAGCAGCCTGATTCTCAGCCGTCACAGCAATGCTATAGCGCTCAGCCAAAACCGCTCGACGCTGCGCCTGGGGGTCGCTGACAATGACCTGCTCAGCGCTGTAAATTTTCTGAACGAGAAGGCGGGACAACAGGGCTTCCCCCATCACCCCGCCACCAATCATGCCAAATTGAATGGACAAGTAAAATCACACTCCGATATGTTGGAAATCAGGGCACTAGGCCATCCGAACCTGATCGTTGCTCCAGCTTGATCCGGTCATCGGGCGACGCATCGGCATCCCTTGAGGCGCGGCCACATCGTTACCGTTCAGCAGCTGAGTGCTGACCTGAACGCAGTTGGGCGTGAACAGAAAAATGCTTTCGCCAATCCGCTCCTGATGGCCATCAATGGCGTAGGTGCCGCCTGCCACAAAGTCAACGGCGCGCTGAGCCTGATCGGGATCCATGATGGTGAGGTTCAGCACCACAGACTTACGCTCGCGTAGCGCCCGAATTGCCTGAGGCATCTCCTCAAACGTTCGAGGTTCCATCACCATCACTTCAGACATCCCGTTCACAGCACCGGGCATTCCGATGACGTTGCTGAGGGTTGAACCCATTGTGGAACTGACTGAACCCATACCGTTAGAATCCGTAGACATCATTGTTCTCTCCCGCGTGCGGCGTCTCCGAGGCTCTTCTTCTTGAACAGGCTGAGGATATTCTTCTTGATAAAGATTACGATATTCTTCGCCGTCTACTTCTTCATAATCATATTCATAGTCAACAGACTCATTCATGCCGACAAAATCCCTCAACTTTGAAAAGATGCTATTCACTGTCTACGCTCCATCACAACTAAGGTTAACTAGAAAAATCAGGTTAGTCCAAACGCTGAATCTCTAGAGATTTACAGGGGCTTCAAGGGGGCAGAAAGCCGCCCGTGAAAGAATCGCCTAGAGGCAAGTTAGAGACTGAATCTTTAACCTCAACCTTCGGCATCGCCTTATGCGGAACTATTAAATCACAGGATCTAAAAAATGATCTCAACATCCTGATTTAATTTGTTCGCGTCAGTCTTGGGCAGTCATTCATTCAGATCCAGTCAATTCAGAATTGAACCCACAGTATACATCTCTAACTTCTAAAATCAATTGCTTGAGCAGAAATTTCCCAAAAGCCGCTCAAACCTTCTACCTGAGCCGCTTGATACATTCAACGCTTGAAAATATCGAATCATAAAGTACCTCAAAAAAAGTAGACGAGCAAGTTTATTACAGAATGTAACTTTTTTGAATTAAAACTAGATATTCGGCAAAGTTCATTTATCCCAGCTGCTTCCGATTACTATAGGGCATTTGGCTTCAAGATGAAATTCGTCAAATCTGTAGGAATCCTTAAGATAATTAAGCCCGCATCAGATAATTTTAGTCAGAATTACTGAATCGAATTGAGTGAATCTGTAAACCTAATCAATCGAGCCAATCTAGCCTGAACTTCCGCTCATTACAAACATTTTTCTCGAAATTTCCGGAGAGATATAGCTGCTCCTTCTGCCACCTATAGAGTCATAGCCGTAAGAATCTGCCGTCCTGCTCTACATCTGGGGGATGCCGGACTTCCTCTGCAAGAGGACATGCTAACAGAGTTTGCAATTTGTATCACAATTATTTGAGGAATTTTGTGGTTGCGCTCTTCAAGTAGATCAAGCGCTCAGAAATCATCTTTATTCTGAAGCAAATTTCAGAGATTAAATCACAGAAAAAAGCTTAAATTTTTTAACTTTTTACATACAGCTTGCCTAGCCTCTAGATCCAAACAGCGTTCGCCCTAGCCGAATCATCGTTGCTCCAGCGGCAATTGCCAGCTCGTAGTCGCCTGACATTCCCATTGAGAGTTCGCTCAGCCTGAGGCTAGACTGCTGCTCGATCTGCTCTGCCAGCCTGCGCGTCTGCTCAAACAAGGCTTGGGTTTCGGCAGTTGGCAAGCCGTAGGGCGGAATCATCATCAGCCCCGTGATATCCAGAGCTTGACATTGCTCTAGCTGAGGCAGGGCGGCGAGGAGTTCTGCTGTCTCCCAGCCAAACTTGTTTGGGTCAGGGCGCAGTTTTACCTGAAGGCAGAGCTTGGGCTTGGGGCACTGGGAATCAGCTAGATGCTGCTCAGCCGCCAGCTGATTGAGCCGCTGCGCTAGCTTCAAGCTGTCGAGCGAGTGAATCCAGTCAAACAGCTCTAGGGCTTTGCTGGCTTTGTTAGTCTGTAAATGCCCAATCAGATGCCAGGTTGCGGTCAAATCAGATAGCGCCGTCTGCTTAGCGGCAGCTTCTTGGATGCGGCTTTCGGCAAAATCGCGGCTGCCCAGCG
>CASBQH010000503.1 GCA_949127695.1 Synechococcales cyanobacterium PMM_0073 | reverse complement strand
GGGCGAACGACGAGCCGCAGACGCAGATTAATCAAGCCCGCGTCGATCAAGCTGCCAATCAAGCTGGGGCAGAGCTGCCAGATGTGGCCTATCCAGAGCCAGAGAGTTCGCGGGCTGAGGCGCTCTATCGGGTGGTGAAGCATCGCGCCAACATTATTCGGGTGAATCCGGCAGATGACGCGCTAATGGACGAAGCTCTGCGCTCTGCCCTGACGACCCTAATCACCGGCCAACCCTGCCAGCCGCCGCCCGGTGCAGATGCGGCGCTGCGCTACCTGCGCGATCGGATTAGCGTCCCGCGCGATATGTCGATCTATGCGGCGAAGCGGCTGCGGGCGGCGCTAGAGGCTACGGCGGCGCTGGCGGGCAATCAGCAAGGCGCAGCGATTCCCATCCAGCATCGCCGCGACCAGAATCCGGCTGAGTTTGCCAGCTAGTTTGGATCAGCTAGTTGGGGCCCGCTAGTTTGGATCAGCTAGCCTGACCGTTGGCAATAGAAATATGTCACAATCAAGCAGTCGGCAGCGGCAAACCGTTGCGGGGTCTGGATTTTGCTCTGTCCAGAGACATATGTACTAGGCAAATGCAGCATGGCAAACCTACAGGTTCGCTCCGGTTCAGCAGTTAGCCTGAATCGCTCCGAGGTTGAACAGCTAGATGATTCCAGCTTGCAAACCGTGCTAGCGATGCTGGAAGTGATGGATGCGGCTGAGGACTTGGCGCTGCTGGAAACGCTGACGCCGCAGCAAAAGCGCCAGGTCTGGGAGGCGACGCCACCCGCCACTCGCGCTCGTCTAAAGCAGCTGAGAACCACAGCCCAGCTCTCGCCCTCGCTGAAGCAGTCCCACAGCACGGGCTTAGTCAGCGGCTCAGAACTTAGATCAGAACTCAGATCAGAACTCAGATCAGCCCCCAGCCTCTCTGACGAACAGCTGGCGCAAGCCGAAGAGACTGCCGCGATTGATCTCGAAGCACAGCGCCAGGAAGTCGATCTGATGCTGCAAGAGCCGCTCAACCTGACGGCACAGCCGACGCTTTTGATTGGCGATTGGGTGGCGCTTCATGCCAGCCCAAAGCTCTCTAAGGCCGAAATGCAGACGATTTGGGAAGTGATCGAACTCCAGGGCAACTATGCGCGAATTGTGACGAAAGGGCTGGGCAGCCGTCTCTATCCAACGGTGGCAATGACGCTCTACCCGCGTCCGGTGGAGCTGCCTGCTGAACCTGAGCTAGAAGATCTAGAGCCGTTTTAACCCAGCTCAAGGGTCTGCTGCACTTGGCGCAGAACCTGCTGACTCTGCGGGAAATTGAGCTGAGCCAAGGCCGCTTCGTAGGGCAACCAAAGATAGCTCCGGATCTCGGCTGCCTGCGGCGTCACCTGCATCGACTGCACCCAGGCAATAAAATAAGTGACGGTTTTTTCAATATTTTTTTGCTTTTTGACAAAGCGATAGACCTCCAGCAGCGGCGGATGATCGCTTACCTGGTAGTCCCGAATCCCGGTTTCTTCCTCAAACTCGCGGCAGGCCGTTTGCAGCGGCGTTTCGCCCGGTTCGGCATGGCCTTTGGGGAAGCCCCAATGCCCCGCCCGATGCTGAATCAGCAAAAATTGAAGAACGCCCGCCTGATCGGCAATGGGCACCAGCCCAAACGATGCCTCCAGCTGATTTTGGCCGTTTGGTGATTTCAAGCTCTTCTCCTGGCTGGCTCAAGCCATAATATATACAAGGGCAGCAGGTAAATTCTGAATGAGTCAATTGATGAGTTAATTTTGAATGAGCTGCGCCCACAATTCAAGCCTTGCCGCAATTTGAATCCCCCGATGACTGCCGCGTCCAAAAAATCTCGCTATTCCTCCGCTACATTTAAGCGGGCTGAACGCGCCGTCCGCTGTCTGCCCTTCAAGCTGGCGCTGTTTGACCAGATGCGGCAGCAAAGCGTCGATCTTCGCCTGATTGCCGGACAGACAGGTGTAAAGTCTGGATATGTGAAGCAGCCGCTCTCCGAAATGGCCGTAGAAAAAGACCTGCTCTGGCTGATTGAAGTGGGGCTGCTGCGCCGCGAGGTGGATGGGCAGGGGCTGACCAACAGCTTCCGCTTGACTCCACTCGGCCATGAGCTGCTGCTGCGCTGGCAAGGGGAGCGCCTGCCTGCGGCTACTTTCACCGATCGCCTCTATAATTTCCTGAATCGATGGCTGCGCTGGCCGAGCTGGCTGCACCCCTAGCGCTCAGCATCGCTTTACCTCTCACAAACCGCATTAGCATATCTAGATCTAGGAGAACGGCATGAAAGCCATTATGGTTGTGGGCACGACATCTCACGCAGGAAAGTCGCTACTCACGACGGCGCTCTGCCGGATTCTGAGTCGGCGGGGCTGGCGGGTCGCTCCGTTTAAGGGACAAAATATGGCGCTCAACTCCTATGTCACCCCTTCGGGCGGCGAAATTGGCTACGCGCAGGCGGTGCAGGCTTGGGCAGCCGGGATTGCCCCCAGAGTCGAGATGAACCCGATCTTGCTGAAGCCCCAGGGCGACATGACCTCGCAGGTGATCTTGAAGGGGCGCTCGGTGGGGCGGGTAAATGCCGCCGACTACTATGAGCAGTTTTTTGAACCGGGCTGGCAGGCAATTGAAGAATCCCTCCAGCGCTTGGGCGAAGAGTTTGATCTCATTATCTGCGAAGGGGCGGGCAGTCCGGCAGAAATTAACTTAAAGCATCGCGACCTGACCAACATGCGGGTGGCCAAATACCTGAATGCGCCAACCCTGCTGGTGGTCGATATCGAACGGGGCGGCGCGTTTGCCCATGTCGTCGGTACGCTAGAGCTGCTTGATCCAGATGAGCGGGCGCTGGTGCGCGGCATTGTGATCAACAAGTTTCGCGGCCAGCGCTCGATTTTGCAGCCCGGAATTGACTGGCTGGAAGAGCGCACCGGCATTCCGGTGATTGGTGTCGTGCCCTGGTTTGAAAATTCGCTGCCCGCCGAAGATTCGCTGTCGCTGATGGATCGGCGCGAAGGCAGCAGCAATGAGCTGACAATTGCCGTGATTCGCCTGCCCCGAATCTCCAACTTCACTGACTTTGACCCGCTTGAAGCAGAAGGCAGCGTCAGCGTCCGGTATGTGGGCTTGCGCGACACGCTGGGCTACCCCGACGCCCTGATTTTGCCCGGTTCTAAAACCACGATTCCCGACCTAGTGGCGATGCAGCGCACCGGACTAGCCGAAGAGATCCAAAACTATGCGGCAGCGGGCGGCACGGTTCTGGGGATCTGCGGCGGCTACCAAATGATGGGCAAAGTCCTGGCCGACCCGGAAGGCGTCGAAGGCCAAGAAGGCCGCTATAAGGGGCTGGGGCTGTTTCCACTCAAGACGGTGATTACAGGGCAAAAGGTGGCGCGGCAGCGGCTGGTGTCTTCCAATTTTCCGCAGGAGGGACTGCCGGTGGCGGGCTACGAGCTGCATCAGGGGCGTAGCCATCTGGCGATGGATCCCGATCCAGAGACCGGCAAGCCGCTGTTCCAGCATCTGTTTGACGACACCAACCTGGGCGCGGTGGATGTCACCCAGTCGCTTTGGGGCACTTACCTCCACGGCATTTTTGACAATGGCCCCTGGCGACGCGCCTGGTTGAACCGTCTGCGTCAGCAGCGAGGACTCAAGTCGCTGCCCACCGGCATCTCCAACTACCGCGAACAGCGCGAGGCTATGCTAGATGGCATTGCCGAAGCGATTGGCAATCATCTTGATCTGACGCCGATTCTCAGCCAGCTCGAACAATCAGATAAGTAAGACAAAGCCTTTGGATAGATGAGCGTACAGGTTTGTTTTTTACCAGATAATGTCACCGTCACCGCCGAAGTGGGCGAGCCGCTGCTCCAGGTGGCCGATAGGGCAGGACTGTCGATTCCCACGGGTTGTCTGATGGGATCTTGCTATGCCTGCGAGGTGGAGCTTTCTGTCTCTGATGGCGAAGCTCTAGGAGCAGCGACCGCCGTGCGCGCCTGCATCAGCTCGGTGCCGCCGGGATGCCAGCAGCTTACCATCAGTCTGTTTGTTGACCCGACTTGGTGAGCCTGCATGGTAGATCTAGCTCAATTCAATTCTGCTGACTGCGGCGATTCGCTAGATACTGCGCTAGATCCCTTTCCGCATCAGGTTGCGGTTGCACTGGGCAGCAATTTGGGTGATTCTTGCGCCATCTTAGAAGCCGCACTGAAGCAGCTGGCAACTCAGCCCCAAATCAGCCTGCAAGCTCAGTCGCCGCTCTATCAAACCGTTGCCGTTGGCCCGCCCCAGCCCGACTACCTCAACTGCTGCGCCCTGTTTTCGACTCAGCTTGATCCAGAAAGCTTTTTGCAGGTGCTGCTGCAAACCGAAGCGCAGTTTGGCCGACTGCGACGCGAACGCTGGGGGCCGCGCCTGCTAGATCTCGATTTATTGCTATTTGATGACTTAATCTGGCAGCAGCCTCACCTGCAAATTCCGCATCCGCGCATGGTGGAGCGAGCCTTTGTGCTGGTGCCGCTGAACGAGATTGCGCCAGACTGGATTGAGCCAGTTTCGCAAATTAGCATCCGAGGGCTGGTGCAGCGGCTAGATTCTGCTGGCGTACTGCCGCTAGAGAGCGGCCAAGGCTTACTGCCGCTAGAGAGCAACGTGACCTGTGAACCTGCCTGATCAACGTCACCCAGAAGTGAAAAAATAAGCTATTGCCCACCCTATTTAACTTGTCCCATGCCAATTGGATTTGAACCGCCGCAGCTGCTGCGCCAGAAGCTGTTTTATAAAGGCCGCAAATTTAATTTTGAGGTGAACCGACTGCGGCTGCCCAACCAAGCCGAGGGCGACTGGGAATGTATTCGGCATCCCGGCGGAGCGCTGGCTGTACCCGTCACGGCTGAAGGCAAGCTGGTGCTGGTGCGACAATATCGCTTTGCCGCACAGGGCTGGCTGCTGGAGTTTCCGGCAGGCACCATTGAACCGAACGAAGAGCCCGCGGCCACCATCCGGCGCGAGATCGAAGAAGAGACGGGCTATCGGGCCAATCGCTGGCAGATGCTGGGGCAGTTCCATCTGGCTCCCGGCTATTCAGATGAGGTGATCTATGCGTTTTTGGCACAGGAGCTGGAGCTTTTGGAGAGCCCGCCCGCTCAGGATGAAGACGAAGATATTGAAGTGGTGCTGATGACGCCGAGCGAGCTGGAGCAGGCAATTTTGCGCGGTGATCCCGTGGATGCCAAGTCAATTTCCAGCTTTTTCCTAGCGCGTCCTTGGCTAGAGGGCTAGTTTAGGAGCTGGCATTTTGTAAAACCTGCTGCACTTTTGAGATTCTGGGCTACAATGCCTGCGATATCTCTCAGCTTGGAGTGATGCATGAGCGGCGAGCGGTCTTGGCGGCGATATTGGCGGCAGCAGCAACCCGGCAGGCAGATTGGCCTGTTTCTGAGCGCTGTCTTGAGGGTAGGGCTGCTGATTGGCGCAGTGGCAGCCACCGAGCTAGCCAGCGCCCAACTGCCGCCTGAACGCCTGCCGCCGCGCCGGACGCCTGCGCCTGCTGTGCCCGCTGCGCCGCCCACCGCCGAGCAGCAGGCGGCTACAGCCCAAATTGCCCAAGGCTTGCAGTATATTCAGCAAAACCAGCTTGAAACGGCAATTGCGGCCTTTCAGCAGGCCACCCAGCTCGATCCGCGTTCAGCCCCTGCTTTTTACAATCTGGGGCTAGCGCTGCGGCAGCAAGGCCAGCTCCAGGCGTCCGCCACGGCGTTTTATCAGGCGCTCCAAGCTGATCCTATGCTGGCAATGGCCTATGCCAATCTGGGGGCGGCGCTGCTAGAAGGCGGCAATCTATCTCAGGCAGAAGACTATTTGCAGCGGGCGATTCAGCTAGATCCCAATATGTCGTTGGGGCATTACAACTTGGGGTTGGTCAAACGCCAGCAGGGCAAGCTGGATGAGGCGATTATCGAGTTTCGGAAGGCGATGAACCTGAGCAGCACGGCAGCAGAGCCAGCCTATCATCTGGGCTTGCTTTACTTGCAGCAGGGCAAAACCAACCAGGCCAGCGAGGCGTTTCAAAAGGCAGTGACAGTCAATCCTGGCTACTTTGAGGCGCATTACAGCCTGGGCACGATTTGGTATGAGCAGGGCAGGCTAGAAGAGGCGCTGAATGCCTTCCGCCGCTCGGCAGAAGCCAACGCCAACTACCCGAATGCCTACTACGGGGCAGGGCTGGTGTTTTTGCGCCAGGGCAAGCCCGCCGACGCCCAGCAGGTGCTGCAATATGCCAGAGATCTGTTTACGGCGCAGCAAAACCCGCAGTGGGCGAACGCCGCCGCTCAGCTCTTGCAGCAGGCGCAAACAGCGGCTCAGACGAGTCAGGTGCAGAGTAATCTGCCCTAGATTTAGATTCTGCTAGTTAACATAGTGGTGAATATAAGCGAATATAAGAAAAGATGCTAGAGCGTATTGATAGCACGCGCCGCAATAATTGCCAATAGGGTGAGTGAAATGAGAGACTGTCCCATCATTAAGAGCTTAATCCGAATGGAGAGGGCAAGCGTATCGGTGGGGCTAAAGGCAGTGCTGGTATTGAAGGCAAAAAACAGGTAATCGATATAGCGAGGCAGCCAGCTGGTGTTGGCGTCACTCGCAATCTGGGGAAACAGCAGATCGCTGCTGTGATAGCCTTTGTAATGTCGCTGGGCTGGACTGCCGCCGTCAAGTTCCCAGTACCAGAATGAAAACGTGAGGATATTTACCAGCCAGATCAGGGCTGAATCTCGCAGGAGTGCTAGAGCCACCGCATGGGGAACCGGGTGGGTCTGGCCTGAACTTGTAATGACCTTCCACAGTAGTCCGCTGGTGCTGCTCGCCTCGGCTAGCGTAATGACGCCCAGCGTAATCAGGCCGAGCATTCGCCGCATCCGCCGATGTTCGCTGATGATGGCGAGCAGCACTAGCAGCATTAGCCCAACTAGCAAACCCAGTACCAGCCAGCGCGGAAACAGCTGATCGGCAATAATTGCATAGATGCTGCCAATGAGTAAGAGTGCCGCAAATGCTGGTAGATGGCGAATTAGAAACTGGTGAGAAGAAGATGGAGAAGACATTGGGATATTTATCCGCCTACGTGAATAGCCGGACGGTAGAGCGGATTTTGCTCGGCTTTACGCAGCACCTCGCGGGTGACGACGGCAATATCGCCTTCGCCAAACAGAATAAACCTGAGCAAATACTGAATGGGGTTGCCTTCAATCCAGCCGAAATAGGCATGGGGAATCTCGCCCGTCTGGTCGCGGATGACCAGCAGAATTGCGGCAATCGTGTTGGGGACAGCTGCGCCATGGGTTCGCAAAATCCGATATTCCCCGACCTCTATGCCTCTGACTTCAATATTGCCCGCGAAGTCAGAGGCATCTGAAACCTGCACTTCTAGGAACAAAATTGGCGCTTGACTAGGGATGCGATGATCTTCGCGCACCTGCTGCTCTTTCAGGGCATATTCAAATTCAGTTCCAGCTTTACGCCGATTTGCAACTAGGTTAATGGAGCTAGATGCGGCAATGAACTGGCGCGCCGTTTCGTCAAAATCAACCCGTTCAGCGCGGAGCTCAGTTGAGCGCCAAACCCGCGACACCAGCGAGGAAATGATAATTGCGCTAATAAAAAAGGCCGCAATATGTAACCCTTCAGGGCGCTCGATCACATTGACAATCGTTGTGTAGAAAAACACGAGCGTAATCAGCCCAAAGCCAATTACGCTTTGGGCTGATCCCCGCTGCCTTGCCAATAGCGTCACTGCAAAAGCCGCTGAACTCATCAGCACCAAAACCCCGGTGGCATAGGCTCCCCCCTGCGCGTCTACGTCAGCTCGGAAAATGAGCGTCACGACAAAGGCAATTGCCGTATAGAGCAGCACCAGCGGGCGAATCACGCTGGCCCAGTTGGGAGCCATGCCGTAGCGCGGCAGATAGCGCGGCACAATATTCAGCAGTCCGGCCATCGCCGAAGCACCTGCAAACCAGAGAATGGAAATGGTGCTGAGGTCATAGACTGTGCCAAAGCCATCGCCAAAGAACCGATGGGCTAAATAGGCTAGCGCCCGCCCGTTAGCTCTGCCGCCCGGAACGAACTCAGCGGGGGCAATCAGTAAGGTTGTGACAAAACTGCTGGTGAGCAAAAAGAAGCTCATGATTACAGCCGCTACAGTCAGCAGCTTGTAGGTATTTTGAATCCGGCCTTGAGGATTTTCTGGCGTATCGGTGCGAGATCCTTTGATCAGCGGCATCACAGCTACGCCAGTTTCAAAGCCTGACAGCCCCAAAGCCAGCTTGGGAAACAGCAATGCAGACATACCTAGCATCAGCAGCGGATTATTCTGGTGGCTGGCAAATAGCGCCTGCTGCCAGTCGAGAATAGCGCTGGGGTTTTGTAAAATCTTGAGGACGCCTGCGCCCACCACCACCAAGTTTAACGAGAGATAGGCCACCACCAAAAATACTGCGAGGCCGAT
Source organism: Synechococcales cyanobacterium PMM_0073 (assembly GCA_949127695.1). Lineage (GTDB taxonomy): Bacteria > Cyanobacteriota > Cyanobacteriia > Elainellales > Elainellaceae > Elainella. The sequence continues at coordinate 893 of CASBQH010000503.1, read as the reverse complement.
TGCATCCTGGAATCCTTTTAAGAAAACGATGGCCAATAGCGCCACCAGCAGCAGCGTCAGCGGCACCTGCTGGCTGTCTAAGAAGCTGGGCACGAACGGATTCTCGATGATGTGGGCAGTCGCATCTGCGGCGGAGAGCGTAATTGTGATGATGAAGTCTGTGGCGACAAAGCCCAGCAGGCAAAGCACCAGCAGCTTGCCCTGCCACCAGTCCAGCAGATGTTCCAGCATGGCAATTGAACCTTCGCCATGCGGACTGTTGGCCGCGACCCGACGGTAGATCGGCAAGGCTCCAAATAGCGTCAGCAAGACCAGAATAAAGGTGGCAATTGGCGCGAGCGATCCGGCGGCGAGGGCGGCAATCCCAGGCTGATAGCCCAGCGTCGAGAAATAGTCCACGCCGGTGAGACACATTACTCTCCACCAGGCTTGTTTAGGGTGATGCTCTTCATGAGCCTTGTCGTCTTTGAGCAACCAGCGAGCCAGATAGTTGCGGTGCGGAGCAGGCGGAACCAGCGGTCTAACCATGCCTACCACTCCTGAAATAATCCATCATATTATATTGAACTCTATAAATGAATACAGCTGATTATAAGGGCGCTGCCTGTCTAAATCTACCACCAGCCCAAAATCATCTCACTGCTGTACATCGCTTATTCTCTGCAATTCTCTTAAAGTATCTTATAGTAACAGTACTGGCCATTCTCTACGGGGCCGATAGCCGTGAAATTTAAGAAGATTCTGTGGATTAGCATAGCTGTCGTCAGCTTTCTGGTCGCGTTGCTCTATTGGTATGTGTTTATTGAAGGGGCATCCCAGCTTGATGCGCCAGCCGTTGTGCAAAGCAAAGATTTGAGCTTTGAGGTGCAGAGCTTTGAGAGTGAGGCGATGGG
>CASBQH010000502.1 GCA_949127695.1 Synechococcales cyanobacterium PMM_0073 | reverse complement strand
TCAAACCCCACCAATCTCGTTGAGGTGACTGAAGGCGGCAGTTCCAAGCTCTATCTGGTGGCCGATACTGCGGTTGGCTCTAGTGAAGTGGTGCGGATTGACACGTTCACAGAGGGTTTTGATTCTACCAAATTCACTGTCTTTAACTTGAACGGCAGCAACAATGCTGATGCGTCTCAGCTCACCTATGTGGGCGGTCAGCTCTACTTCTCGGCGATTGGCACTACTCCAAGTCCAGCCAACAACGTCGGCAATGAGCTATATCGGATCAGCACAACAGCTCCGAGCGGCACAACCCCAACTCTAGTAGCCGATATCAACCCTGGCTCAGGTGGTTCCAACCCCACCAAGCTAACCAACGTCAATGGCCAACTGGTCTTTGTTGCTAGCGATGGCATAAATGCATCCGGCACAATTGACGACCTCAACCTCTGGACGGCAGACAGTACAGGCGCGAGGAAGCTGTTCACTACGCCGTTTGTGGCCAACATTGCTGAGAGCGGTGACACCACGCCATTTGCAGTGGCGGGCAATAGCTTCTTCTTCTCCGGCACAAATGACGCAATTGGGGCTGAGTTGCGTAAGGTGACGCTGAGCGGGACAGGCGCTTCCACGACCGGTACATTTACCAGCTACGACATCCTCCAGGGAATCGGAGGCTCGTCACCCAGAGACATCACGGCCATTGGCGGACTGATTTACTTTGTGGCCAACAACGGTGCCAACGCCAACGGTAACGAACCTTGGAGCATCCTCGGCTAGTCCTGGCTAATTCATTCCCCATTTCATTGACAGTCGCCTCCCGCAAGGGGGGCTTTTTTGTGGGCTGATTTCAGATATGGCGACTCAAAAACTAAAGTATTAAAAATTACTTAATTCTTTTTGAGCCGTTTTACGGCAGCTTTGACTCTCTATAGATTTAATTTCTGAAACCCTTATCTGAAACGGTTTATAGACTTTAATCTTGCTTCATGATCTCTCAGCTTTTTTGTGTAAATACTGAGAAATATAAAAACTATGTCTAAATTTAGACAAATATACCGAACGTTTTACTGACTATTCTGGCCAAACTGAGCCTGCCGAATGAATCGAGCTAGGCTATGCGTTCTACAACTTTGCGAGCGGTGCGAACCGTCACCCTCAAGCCGCAGTCTGCGCCAGATCGCTATCGAGGCGTTTTGGACAAAGACACCGCTAGCCAGTCGTATAGGCTGCGGCTCACCCAGCGGAGCAGTCTGAATCTGGGGCTATCCAAGCTCAAAGCCAATGCCGATTTAACGCTGGTGGATCGCAGCGGCAACGTGATTGAGCGCTCGGCGCGCAGTGGCCAAACCGCCGAGTCAATTAACCAAACCCTAGAGTCTGGCACCTACTATGTGCAGGTCAATCGCAGGCAAAATCAAACCAGCTATCGGCTAAATATTAAGCTTGAGCAGGCTGCACCATTGGCTGAGGCCGCGCCTTTGGCAACATCAACCGCGCCCAGCTTGGCCGAGCAAGTCTTGGCTTTGGTGAATCAAGAGCGCCGTGCTGTGGGAGTGAAGCCACTGCGGCTAAACGAAAAGCTGACCGCTGCGGCCACAGCTCATAGCCAAGATATGGCGCTCAATGACTATTTGAGCCATACCAGCAGCGATGGCCGCAGTCCCGAAGCCCGAATTTTGGCTACGGGCTATGACGCATTTATTGCGACTGAAAATATTGCAGGCGGACTAGCCACCCCCGCATCAGTGATGCAGGCTTGGATGAATAGCCCTGGACATCGAGCCAATCTGCTCAACGGCAGCCTCACAGAAATGGGCATGGGCTTTTACTTCCTAGATAACGACCTAGGCAGCACCAACTATCGCTACTACTGGACGCAAGACTTTGGCCAACCGATGTTTTAGCCTACCCCTTCGGGAAGCTAGGCAAATCGACCATGGCCAGCGACTGCCGCTTTTTCACAGGGCGTAGCGGATAGACCACCGGCGAAGGCCAGCTGGCCGCAGTCAGGCTTGAAGTATCATCTTGCTCAAGTTCGAGTGACTCTGCCTGCTGTGCGGCCACCTGAGTTTGGTTGAGTCGGCGCAGCAAGGGCGCAACCGTGACCGCATTGGCGGGCGTCAAGGTTGGCGAATCCGCTGGCTGACTTGCTGACTGACCTGCTGACTGACCTGCTGGCCGACTGGGCTGGGCTGGCTTGGGGGTGACGTGAGAGGCAGTCTGTGGCTCGTTCACCACCTGAACTGCATCAAAGTCAAGTGTCTCAAAAGCCGCCAGATCGCCGGAGAGGCTGGCTTTGACCACATCTTCTGCCGAGACATCAATCAGCCGCGCCAGATCTTGCCAGAGCGCATCTTCAGCATCAGCCATCACCGCAGCCAGCAGCTGATCGGCACTGTTGTCATCAGCAAACGCCGGATGAGACTCGGTCGGCTGAGCAGACTGATCAAGCTCAGCCGTTGACCAGACGGCAGGGATTGGCGATTCGGGCTGAGCTTGGGGCTGAGCTTTTGCTTCATTCAGCAGCGCCTCGGCCAGTAAATCTGCCAGCGGTTTAACCGCCTGATCAAGCTGCTGCTTAAGGGCTGGGTCTGCAATTAAGTCGAGTTCTGCTGCCATCTGGCCAGCGGGCTGTTCTAGCGGTTCGGCGGCAGGCTCAGGCAGGATCTGAGGCAGCGGCAGACCAAAGCTGGGTAGATCGAGCTGATTGACTGGGGCTGGGCGCTGGGTGGTGGGCGATTCCGGCACTGAGAAAGGTGCTGGTGATGGGGCAGGCTGCATTGGCGCAGGTCGGTCGCCCGGAGCATCTACGGCAATCGGCTGATTTTGAAACTTCATCCAAGGCGACTTGCTGAGTGGATTGCTCAGCGGCTGCGCTTTCAAGGCGTATGCCTGAGCCGACCAAGGCTGAATCTGCTTGGCTCTGGGCAAAAATAGCACCTCGGCGGCGGGTACAGCCTCAGCAGGTACTGGTTCTAGACTAAGGCCAACTTCATATTGCGGCGTGGGCACTTCCAGGCTCTTTTCTAGCGCCGCCTTAAATTGCAGCGTGTAGCGCTGCTGGCGCTGTAGACGAGACTGCAAATCTCGGCTCGTATGCTCAGACTTGGCTAAGAGCTGAGCCTGTTCGTTGTAGCGCTGCTGCACCAGAGCGGCCTCGCGCTCTAGTTCGGCCACTCGCTCCTGGCTGTTTTCTAGCTGTCCGGTCAGCGTCTCAACTAAAATCTGCTGGCGCTGATTGGTCTGGTGAGCAAACTCCAGCTGATTAAATAGATTCGTCACCTGCTCCTGCACGGTCGCCCAGTCTTGTTCGCCGTCTCCCCCCTGCGTTCGGCCTACTTCGTCTTGCAGAGCAGTCTGGCTGCGCTCTAGCGCTTCTTCCAGCTGGGAGACGCGCTCCATCAGCAGCCCATTGCATTGGTTCAGCTCCTGGATCAGATTCACCAAATCGCCCAACTGAGGCGGCTCAGGCGCTGGTTCTGACGGGGGCTGATTGCCGGGTTGCGCGGCTTCAGGCTTCTGCATCCAAGCTGCAATGGCGGAGCGATTGGTGGCCTGGGGCGCATCAAACGTCAGGTCTTCTAGATCGCTGGCATCAAAGATTTGACTGAGATCGAATGCTGCCTCTAGCTCGTCTGGCTGCGGCATTTCTGGCTGCGGCATAGAGGAAGCCTCCCCTTTCAAAACTGGCTGCAAGACTGCGGGTTCTGCCTGCCAGTCTGAGTCGGTCAATTCGGGCTGAGACTGACTTTCTGGATGGAAAGGGGTATTGGCTTCACTCATGGCTTTCACTCAAGGGCGTACAAGAGGTCATAAACGAGGTCGTTAGACGGGCTGATGCCGCCATGCATTTCACGGCTAATTGATGATATCACCAGACTCGCAGATGCCCAGATTGATCAAGAAATCTCAACCATTCGGGCGATTCTGTTTAGACATCTAATGTGGTAACACAGAATATCGAATTGGCAGCAGTTGGGCTATCGTCTTAGGTTTACGTTAATTGTATAAAACTCTCCAGAGAGAAAATTAGCCTGATCTCGGATTTAATGCTGCCCGGAGAAAATCTTGATGCAGCTGAGCCCTGTCCACAATTGCGGCAATCTGGGCAGGCAACAGCGGGTCGCCGTTGGCATATTGCTCTAGCCAAATTTGACAAAGCGCTGCTGAATTCAGCGGCAGATCAGCTAGCTCTAGCCCTGGCAGATCAAGATCCTGCATCAGCTGGCTCACTTTGGGGTCATAGCTAATCGCAAAGCAGCGACAGCCCGCTGCTGCCGCCATAATCAGCGCATGGAGCCGCATGGCGATGGTCATTTCTACGCCCTGAAACAAGCCTCTGAGCTGCTGGGGATCGCTGAGGGAGAGAATTTGGCTAGCCTGGGGGATCTGTGACTGAATTGCCACCGCAATCGCCAGATCTTGGGCGGGCTGAAAGGGCACCAGCAGCAGATAGGCTTGGCTAGCTTTCTGGAAGCTCACCAAAGCCGCAATTAGGCGCTCCAGGCGAGCAGGCGTCAGCTGAGGGTGCGAGCGCAGCGCCACCGCCACTCTGGGGGCAGGCAGCTCCCAAAGACCGGGTAAGGGCTGTCCGGCCAAAGCCCAGACGGGATCAGGGGCGAGCGTCAGCGGAATTCCCCAGCCGGAAAGCAGTTTGGCAGAACCCACATCTCTGAGGCTGACGGCGCTGCATCCGGTGAAGGCTCGCCGCGCCAGCTCTCTAGTCCAGCTGTGGTTAAGTGGCCCAACGCCCTGCGCCCAGGCAATTGTCTTCAGTCCTAGCCGCTGTGCTGCCAGCATTAGTCCGCCATAGTAGAGCGGGCTGGCTGCGCCCGTCACATCCTGCATGAGGCTGCCGCCGCCCCAGATTAAGGCATCTGAGCGGCGCAGGGCTTGAATCACCGCAGGCAGCGCCATCCGCTCACAGGCTTCGACGCCATAGCGCGCTGCGGTTTCGCTGGGGTTGCCGGAAAGCACGAGCGGCGTCACATGGGCAGGCAGCATTTGCAACAGCGTGGCCAGCAGCGCCTCATCGCCGCCGTTACCCTTGCCATAGTAGCCAGATAAAACTGCTCGCATTGCGCTGCCCGAATTGCTGATCGAATTGCTGATCGAATTGCTCACCGATTACGGTGAATGAGCCAGATCTGTACTCGCCAGTTAGCTACGGCGATTATAGGGCACTTGCGATTCCTCAACTGATGCTGGAAACTAATTGGCTATATACATACGCAACTGCCCGTCTGGCTCGCTAGACTTTTACCCATGCAAGCTCTTTCAATTCCGACTTGGATTATTCACGTCTCTAGCGTGATCGAATGGATGGTGGCAATTTGGCTGATCTGGATCTATGGCGAAGTGAGCCGCAACCCAGCTTGGCGGATGCTGTCGCTGGGGATGCTGCCTGCTCTGGTGAGCGCCATGTGTGCCTGCACTTGGCACTTGTTTGACAATGCCGCCTCGCTAGAATGGCTAGTCACGCTGCAAGCGGCGATGACGCTGGTGGGCAATATCACGCTCTGTGTGGCTGCCTGGTGGATTTGGCGCTCGGCTCGGCTGTCGGCAGCTTTGCCAGTCAAGGATCAAGAATCTGTCTAAAAGACATCTTTTAGTGAGATATCTGCTGAAGCTCCTAAGCTTCTGATGGTTTGAGGGACTGAACCTATCGTCATTTATTCTGACCTGCGATGCCTACTTCTGTTTTATTGGCTTTACCCGACCTGTTGCCGCCGGATCTCTCAGCAGCACTGTTTTCTAAAGAGAGCCTGTTTGCGCTGTCACTGTTTCCCTACTTGGGGTTTCTGTGGTTTCTCACCCGCTCTGGCCAAACGCCAAAACTGGCGCTGATTGGCTTTTATATGACGCTGCTGTTTGTGGCAGTGACGATTCCAGTCGGCCTCTATGCGGAGTCAGCCTACGGCAAATCGCTGGCCGATGTGGATCTGCTGCATGGCAGCGCAGAGCTATTTCTGACGCTGGCTAATGTGCTGGTGGTGATTGGCTTTCGTCAGGCAGCTATGGTTTCTTCTCAGTCGCGCTGAATCGCGCTGAACTCTACAGCCAACTTTCCACAGCCAGCTTTCCACAGCCAGCTTTCCACAGCCAACTTACAGTCGAATTCTAGTATAATTTATTACAGTGACTCCTTGCAGTATTGGTCGGCTGTTGATGACTAGCATCCGGTTGGTTGAACTCGGTTGGGCTGGACTGAAGTGGATTGAGGCAACCTGTTCAGGTTGAGCTAGTTGAAAGCTCCGAGTTAGAGTCAGAGGGCGCTT
>CASBQH010000501.1 GCA_949127695.1 Synechococcales cyanobacterium PMM_0073 | reverse complement strand
GAACTATAGCCCCGCCATCACCGTGCGAGCCGCAGCCAGCGTCCGCTCCACATCCTCGTCGGTATGCGCCAGCGAGGTAAAGCCCGCTTCAAACTGCGAGGGAGCCAGATAGATACCCTGCTCCAACATGCCCCGGTGGAAGCGGCCAAACTTGGCGGTATCGGCAGTTTTGGCATCGTCGTAGTTATGCACCGGGCCCGCCGTGAAAAAGAAGCCAAACATAGCGCTAATCTGGCCGCCACAAGCCGCATGTCCGGTTTCCTGCGCTACTTGCAGCATCCCGTCAGCCAGCTTTTTGGTAATCCGATCCAGTTGCTCATAGGTGCCGGGGCGCTGCAATAACTCCAGCGTTTTGATTCCGGCGGTCATGGCTAGCGGATTGCCAGAGAGCGTGCCTGCCTGGTACATCGGGCCCGCCGGAGCCACCATCTGCATAATCTCGCGGCGTCCGCCGTAGGCTCCCACGGGCAGACCGCCGCCAATGACTTTGCCCATCGTGGTCAGGTCGGGCGTGACGCCAAACTTGGCCTGCGCGCCGCCGTAGGCAATCCGGAAGCCCGTCATCACTTCGTCAAACACCAGCAGAGCGCCTGCCTCTTGGGTAATTAGCCGCAGCCCTTCCAGGAAGCCTGCGTCGGGGGCAATAAACCCCGCGTTGCCCACCACTGGCTCTAGGATCACTCCGCAGATCTCGCCGGGATTTTCGGCAAACAGCTGCTTGACGGCTTCTAGGTCGTTGTAGGGCGCGTTTAGAGTGTTGGCCGTCGTAGATTTGGGCACTCCGGGCGAGTCGGGCAAGCCTAGCGTGGCGACACCAGAGCCCGCTTTGACCAGAAACATGTCCGCATGACCGTGATAGCAGCCCTCAAACTTAATCACCTTGTCGCGTCCGGTGAAGGCGCGCATCAGCCGCAGCACGGCCATGCAGGCTTCGGTGCCCGAATTAACGAAGCGCACCATTTCGACGCTGGGCACGGCGTCAATCACCATTTCGGCCAGCACGTTTTCGAGATAGCAGGGTGCGCCAAAGCTCGTGCCTTTTTCGAGCGCCGCTTTGAGCGCCGCCAGCACTTCGGGGTTGGCATGGCCGCAGATCGCGGGGCCCCAGGTGCCAATATAGTCAATATACTGATTGCCATCGACATCCCAGATGTAGGCTCCCTTCACCCGGTCAAAGACAATCGGCGACCCCTCCACAGATTTGAAGGCGCGCACCGGAGAATTGACGCCACCCGGCATGAGCTTTTGAGCTGCCGCAAAAATCTCTTCTGATCGAGTTGTTTTAAGAGTTGTAGTTACCAAAACGCTCTCCTACTTCCACAGCAATGAATTAGGCTTGAAACCTCTATTTATGGTGACATGCTCCTGCGCGATTGACAGCGCTCTGGCCGAAAAAGCTGAGCCGCCCCAAAACCTAGCGATTGGATTCATCTTGTCTATGAATTTTGTTCATAGATCAAGTCAGCCAAAACCACAGATTTGCGGAACAATGGAGACTAGCCCCATTCTGAGCAGTTCTGCCATGAATTTAGAGGCGATTAAACTTTCGCAGCTCCGCGCCCTAACCACGATCGCCAGCTGCGGCAACTTTAGCGAGGCGGCGTTGCAAATTGGCGTGTCGCAGTCGGCGGTGAGCCATGCCATTGCCACCCTAGAGGCCGATTTGGGCGTGGTGCTGCTGTCGCGGGGCAGGCATGGTGCAACGCTGACGCCAGTAGGAGCGCGAGTTTTGCAACATGCCCAGTCGATGCTAAATCAGCTGGAGCTAATCGGGCGCGAGGCCAATTTAGCCAAAGGGCTGCAAGGTGGACAGGTGCGGATTGGGGCGTTTCGGAGTGCCGCCACGCATCTGCTGCCCAGCGTCTTGGCCGAGTTTCAAAAGCGCTATCCGAGTATTTCTATCACCATCGCTGAATATCGCGGCGATGATGGCGTGGAGCAGTCGCTGCGCGAAGGCCGGGTGGATATTGGCCTGACCTGTATGCCGACGACGCCAGAATTTGATGCCTGGGAGCTGTGGCAAGACGAATATATTGCGCTGTTTCCGCCCAATGCCAAGCTGCCTGATCCAATCACCTGGGCAGACTTGGCGCAATACCCGATCATCATGCCGCCTGCCAACGACTACTGCTCAATTTTGGTCTGTGGCCATCTGAATCGCTTAGAGCAGAAGCTCAAAGCTGCCTACGAAATCATGGAAGACTCAACAATGGTCAGCATGGTAAGGCAGGGGTTAGGCGCGACAATCATGGCTCGACTGGCGGCTGAACCGTTCCCAGCTGAGATTCAGGTGCGGGCTTTGCCCAATCCGCTGAAGCGGCCAATTCGGGCGGCAGTTTTGGCAAGCGCCTTACATCCGCCAGCCGTCTATGCCTTTCTGGAGACCTTGCGAGAGCTGGCGCTGCCCAGGTTGACCAAATCCGCGCAGCCGGTTGCCTGAGTCAGAATTCGCTGAAGCTGTTTTACTTTCTCTAAATCTTTGATGCCGGGAGCCGTCTCAACGCCGCTAGAGACATCAATGCCGTCGGGGGTGGCACAGCTCAGCGCCAGCGGCAAACTATCGGGCGTGATGCCGCCTGCCAAAAACCAGGTGCAAGCGGGGCGAAACTGCTGAAGCAGCGGCCAGTCAATCTGCTGACCCGTGCCGCCATATTCGCCGGGATGCTTGGCCGGATGGAAGGCATCGAGCAGCAGCGCATCGACTAGCGGTTCATAGGCGCGGGTCTGGCTGAGGGTCTGAGCATCCCGGACGCGCAGGGCTTTGATCAGCTGAATTGTGGGCAAAATATCTCGCAATTGCTGACAAAACTGCGGCGACTCGCTGCCGTGTAGCTGGATGCCATTAAGTTGTGCCTGCGTCACCACTTGCTGAATTTCGCTGAGCGGGCGGTCTACGAAAACACCGACTCGTAAAGGCTGCTGTTGGGCCAGTGGTAACTGACTCAGCGCCACTGCAATCTGGGCAATCTGTGCGGGAGCCACATAGCGGGGAGATTGCTTAACGCAGATAAAGCCAAATGTCGATATGCCGAGTTGGGCAATGGCGACTGCTTGCTCTGGTTGAGTAATGCCGCAGATTTTGAGGCGCATGTATTTTAGGTGAACTGCTTCGAGATATTTTAACTTATGTCAGCGGAAGTTTAGATTTGTATCGAAAAGCCCGGTAAAACGGGTTGGAAATGTTAACTCTTCAAACGAAACTTTATTCGGTATCGCTTGTTTTTTATAATTCTCTGGTGTCTCCTCATACAAGACTGGAAATTAATAGGAGTTTATCGTGATGGTATTTCAAGTTTTAACAGTTCAACTGGCTGCTGTGGCTCGGACTGCGGAATGGTCGCCCGGTGTGGGTCTAATTATGATCACCTGCAATCTGTTTGCGATTGCGGTCGGCTACTATGCCATTCAAAAGCGCGGCGTTGGTCCCGGACTACCCGTGGCTATGCCCGCCATGTTTACGGGCTTTGGCCTACCAGAGCTGTTGGCGACAACCAGCTTTGGACATGTGCTGGGGGCTGGCATGATTTTGGGGCTGAGCAACGCGGGCTTGCTATAGGTTGGGCTTTGTTAAGACTTTCTGGAAACAGCCGCTAATCGTGTTAGCCAAGACTAGAAGTTGGGTTGCGGATAAGCTACTGTGCTAAGGCTTGGCATTGGTATCCTTAGGATACGCCGCTGGTTACTGGGTGATGCCCTGCCAAACCAAACGAGCCAACCCTGTTCTGGCGAACAAGACGTACAGCCAGAATCTGATAAAGCTGTCACTTCTTGTCACATAGCGCCGGAATAGTTTTTGATCAGCTGTAAATCGCCACAAGGCTGTAAATCGCCACGAGATAGACTACGTAGCTCAGCAAATTGCGCGAATTCCGTATCTGCCCGTATCTGAAGGAAACCACGATGACCTATACCATTCCGTCGGCGCAAAATTCATCAGCGCAGTCCACCGATGCCGCCACCCATGCCGCCGTCTCGCTGGTCGCTCCTCTATCTGGGCGGCTCGTATCAATTGAACGAGTGCCTGATCCAGTCTTTGCCGAAAAAATGGTGGGCGACGGCATTTCGATTGACCCCACCAGCCAAACGCTGCTAGCGCCCTGCAACGGCGAGGTAATCCAGCTTCACCCGTCCTGCCATGCCGTCACCATTAAAAGCGCAGAAGGGCTAGAAGTGCTAATGCATATTGGCCTGGATACCGTGACACTGCGCGGCCAAGGCTTCAAGCCGCATGTTAAAGTGGGCGACCGGGTACGAACCGGCGATCCGCTGATTGACTTTGATGCTGACTATGTGGCGCTAAATGCCCGCAGCCTGCTGACCCAAATTGTGATTACCAATAGTGATCTAGTTGCCCAATTTTCGCCCTATTCTGGCAACGTCACAGCAGGCGACGTGATGCTCGATCTGGTGTTGGCAGATGCAGCCAGCGAGGCGACAGTGCAGGCTGGCGCAACCGTCACCTCAGAGCCGATTATTATCCCCAACCCGACGGGGCTACATGCCCGTCCTGCGGCAGTGTTGGTGAATTTAGCCAAGAAATATCAGTCTACAGTGCGGCTGAAGCGCGGCGACAAAGAGGTGAGCGCCCGCAGCATCGTGGGGATTATGGGCTTGGAAGTGGGGCATGGCGATAAAGTGCAGCTGATTGCCACCGGAGCCGATGCGGAAGCGGCAATTGCCGAACTGAGCGAAGCCCTACGCTCAGGTTTGGGCGAAGAAGGCGCGAAGCCAATCGCCGCTCCGGCTAGCGTGGCTCAAGCCGACAATCAAGCGCCGCCGCCCCGACCCCGATCCGAAGATCCGAATGTTTTACTCGGCGTATCGGCCTCTCCCGGCGTGGCGGTGGGCAATATCCATCACGTCCAGCAACAGGAGATTGCCGTCACTGAAACCGGCGGCACGCCCAATGAGGAGCGGCGCAAGCTAGAGCAGGCGCTGGGGCAGGCCAAGCGAGAGATTGAAGCGCTCAGGGCTAACGTGCATAAGCAAGGCGACCCCAAAAAAGCCGCGATTTTTGCCGCGCATCAGGAGCTGTTGGACGACCCCGAAATTACCGATATGGCCACCAGCGCCATCGACAAGGGACGCTCTGCCGCCTTTGCCTGGAAGCAAACCTATACCGCCCAGGCCGAAACCCTCTCGAAGCTGAAGAACGCGCTCTTGGCCGAACGCGCCACCGACATGCGCGACGTGGGCGGGCGGGTGCTGCGAATTCTCACGGGCGTCCAGTCCAAAACCGTCAGCTACCCGCCCAACACCATTCTGGTGGCCGAAGATCTGACGCCTTCTGATATGGCAACGCTGGATCGCAATGTGATTGGCTTTGCCACGGTAGCGGGCGGCGCAACCTCGCATGTGGCAATTCTGGCGCGGGCAATGGATATTCCGGCGATTGCGGGCACCGAAGGCCGCGTCTTGGATCTGCCTGACAATATGCCCGTGATCCTCGATGGCAGCAAAGGCCGACTGCGGCTGAATCCTAG
>CASBQH010000500.1 GCA_949127695.1 Synechococcales cyanobacterium PMM_0073 | reverse complement strand
GCATTCTGTCGAATAAGTCTCAGCTGGCTGAGCTGGAGCAGCATCTCGATAGCCTGGATCTGCCCGCAGACCAGCAGGCGCAGCTAGAGCAGGTGAGAACTACGCTGAATAAAGTTAAATCTGATCCAAAGGCGCTGGAGGCAGAGGCCGTGAAGGCACGGACTGAGGGCTTGGCGCAGATTGAAACCCGCCAGAAAGACGCCTTGACTCAGCTCCAGTCGGGGCTGCGACGCGACCGGGTTCGCACGGCAGTTTCTAGCCTGATGTTTGCAGTCGGCTATGCTGCGATTGCCTGGACAGGCTTGGGGGGAAGCGCTAAGCCGGGTACTGTCAAGGCTAAATCTGCCAAGTCTCAAGTCTTGAAGCCCAATAGAGCTAACAGCAAGGCTAAAAAGAAGCGCTAATGCTGCTGTGAATCTGCCCGACGGCGCAACACCTCTAGCAAGGTTAGAATATGCGCCGGAATTGGAGCCGTGACTTGAATCGGCTGATCGGTGACTGGGTGCTGGAGCCTGAGCTTCCAGGCATGGAGCGCCTGTCCCGGCAGATTTACCCCTACCGAGCGCCCTGCCCCATAGACCGGATCGCCCACTACCGGATGATTAATATGAGCGCTATGCACCCGAATCTGGTGGGTGCGGCCAGTTTCTAGCTCAAACCGAATCAGGCTGTAGTTGGCCAAGCGCTCGACGACCTGCCAATGCGTCACGGCACGTCTGCCGCCTTTGCTCTCAGAGACAATCGCCATTTTTTTGCGATCGACCGAGTGCCGACCCACGGGCGCATCCACCGTGCCGCTGGCTGTGGCGGGTGCGCCGTAGACCACGCCCAAATATTCGCGCCGAGCAGTTTTAGTTTTGAACTGAGCTTGCAAGTTCTGGTGCGCTCGGTCGGTTTTGGCAATGGCCAGCGCCCCGCTGGTGTCTTTGTCGAGCCGATGCACAATGCCGGGACGCTCTACGCCGCCAATCCCAGCTAGATCATCGCAGTAGGCCAATAGCGCATTCACCAGCGTATCCTGCTGATGGCCGGGAGCCGGATGCACCACCAGCCCCACAGGCTTATTCACAATCAACAGCTGATCATCTTCGTAGAGAATATCCAGCGGCATAGAAACAGGCAGCAGATCAAGCGATGCGATCGGCGGAATTGTTACCTGCACCTGATCGCCCGTCTGCATAATTTGCTTACGAGAGGTGCAGACCTGCTGATTAATTTGGATTTGCCCCTGCTCAATCAGCTTCTGGATCCGAGAGCGGGATAGCTCGCTGATTTGATCGGCCAGCCAGCGATCTAAGCGCTCACCGCTGTAGATCACTGAGAATTGAGCGACATTTTGAGAGTCTAGATCGGAATCTGAGGTTAAATTCACAAACTCAGGGCGGATTCGCCGAGGGCTAAAAACTTGGCTATTCTAAATTCACGCTGCTTTAAGGCTAGCGTGATCTCAACCTACTCTATCGCTGTTGACGGCTGATTATGGCTGATTCTGCAAACTTTGTCTTGATGATTCAGCCCATGAGCCGTCAGGGCACAATCTGGCAGTCAATTCTGCGCTCTCAGGGGATTTCGGTAATTTGGGAGCACCCAGATGTGAATCTGGCCGAGAGCTTCAGGCATCTTAAATCAGCGCATGTGCCGCTGCCCGATCTACTGCTAATTGACACCAGAGTTCAAAGCCTCAACCCTTACTCGCTCTGCCGCTGGTGCCGCGATCGCTATCCAGAAGTGCAGATTGTGCTGGTAAACGGGGCGCAAAAGCAAATCAGCTCCTCTGAGCGCGAATGGGCGCTCTGTCAGGGCGCAGCCGATCTGCTGCCGCGATTTCAGCATGATCAACTCGTCAGCGGAGCCGTGGTCAGAATTCGCCGCATCCTGGAGCTGCTCGATCGCCATACGCTAGACAGCGGAGCCTTGGTGAATGCGCTGATGGGAGCTAGCCGCGAAGATCGCAAGAAAATGATGGATCTCTAAATCAAGTCGCCAGAAAGCTACGAAATTGGACGTTTGAGCCACTGCCAGAGCTGACTAAACCGCTGCTCAACCCAAAGCATTCCTTGATCCAGCCATTCCAGAACCTGCTCCAGCGGATGCTTCACATATTCAACCAGCTGCGCCTCGGTTTCGATCCAGCTTTGGGGCACCATTGCCAGCTCTTCAGCGTTGGCAGTATCCAGCGAGGTGAACGGCACTCCGGCGGGCTGACGGCGGCGGAGCCGAGTCATGCCATAATCAGCGTCCCATTCGCTTAAAGCTCCGGTTTGGAGCCGATCTTGCTGGCCCTGGGTGTAGCCTTTCAGCGAGACTTCAATTGCGGCGGTGTCGGTAGCTTCCCAAAGCGTTACTTCTATCCAGCTACGGGGTTGGCGCGTCATCAGGCTGTAGAGCGAACGCTGTAGCCAGTTTTGAGCAGGGTTTGGCGGCGCGGCGCTGAGTTGATTTTCTGCACCTGCTGGAGTAGCTTTGAGTCCTGGAATCTCGCTAATCCAGCGATCGAGCGTGATCAGCCAGTCGGTGGGCAGCAATATAGCGCGAGAGTTGGCTGGAAGGCTCTGAGCCGCATCTGAGCCTGGAGCCGCAGGCAGCATCGCCCGAAACTGCTGCAATCCGGCAGGTACAGAGCGCTTGGACATTGCCGTTTGACTTGCCTCTAGTCCAGCTCTAATCCAGCCGCCAACCTGCTGCCCGGTTTGCTTCAGCCAATCATAAAACTGCGCCTCTGTGGTTTGCCAGACCGGTTGAGCAGATCGTAGACCCACCTCAGCAGAGGGCAGCGCTGCCTGTGGCTTCAGCCGTGATTCTTGAAATAAATTAGCCGAGACAGCCACCGCGCTGCGCTGCATCCAGGCCATTAGCCCCCGCCAAGCTCGAATGGGCGGCAGCGCGTTTTGCTGCGGGCTGGGCAGCGGCAGATAGGTTGAGCGCGGCTGAGGATTGGGGAATCCCAGCCGTTTTTGCTGTCGCCAATAGCCCGCTAGCTCCCAAGCCATCCGCTGCGTCAGGTGCTTCTGCTGGGCTGGGGTGAGCAGATCGAGAATCTGATTTTCTGCCGTCACCAGAACTAAGCCGCCTGTGCCCAGCATTGAGGCCATGCCGCGCACCTGGAGGCTGGCAGTGAGATCAGTCGTGGCAACCAGCAGTTCTGCGGTATGAGTACGGTGTGGCTGCTTGGCCGAATGCGTCAGCGCCAGCGCTAGATCTGAAGAGGCGGCGCTGGGCAGATGCACCTCAAGCTGCGAGAGATCTTGCAGTAGCTGTTGAATTGGGGCATCGGCAGGCAGAATCGGCTGGGCGCTCAGGCTCCGAGCCGCAGCCCGCAGAAGCGGCACCACCTGACGAGCCGCCTGCTGAAGCTGACGGTTGAGCAGCCGCGCCGACTGAAAGGTGACATAGACCGGATAGAGCAAAATCTGGACAGTCCAAACTGC
>CASBQH010000499.1 GCA_949127695.1 Synechococcales cyanobacterium PMM_0073 | reverse complement strand
GCTCAGCTCCAGTCCCGAATAGGCCGCCAAACGCCCGTAGGCGAACTGAGCGATAGCAAGGCTGACGCCCTGCGGCTGATAGTAAGCTTCAAACCAAGTCTCCAGCGTTAGGGCAGGGCGCTGGCGTAGCTTCCGGTTCACCTGTCGCCGCAGCTTCAGATCCGGACTCAGATCGCCATAGGTCTGGAGGCTCGCCAGAAAATTGCTGAACGGATTCCACATCGTCATTGAGAGTTGAGCCATTGAGTGTGGGGATTGCCCGGAGCTAACTGCCGGAGTCTGAACTACCTTCAGTATTCCCATCTAGGGATTGATCTCCCCGCACACATGGGTCTATCCGGAAATTACCGACGCTTGAATTTAGCTGAGCTGTTGGCTGAGCTATTGGCAGAGCTGTTGCAGCGTTGTTACAAAGTCAGGATAAGAAACCGCCGCCGCTTCAGCTCGGCCAATCACGGTGCTGCCGCTGGCTTTCAGCGCCGCAATCGCCAAGCTCATGGCAATCCGATGATCGGTGTCGCTATCTACTTCTGCACCCTGTAAGGCGGTTCCGCCGATAATCTCCAGACCGTCCGGCAGCTCGTTCACCTGCGCCCCCATCCGGTTAAGCTGCTTGGCCATTACCGCCAGCCTGTCGCTTTCCTTAACGCGCAGCTCTGCCGCATCCCGAATCACGGTTTTGCCGGTTGCCTGCGTCGCCGCCACCGCCAGAATTGGAATTTCGTCAATCAGGCGCGGAATCAAGTCTCCAGCAATTTCGCAAGCCTTCAGCGAGCTAGAGCGCACCCGCAGATCGGCCACCGGTTCGCCAGTCACCAGCCTGTGATTTTCCAGCGTAATATCGGCCTCCATCAGCGCCAGCGCTTCCAAAATGCCGGTGCGGGTTGGGTTCACCCCGACATTTTGAATCAGCAGCTCCGAATCTGGCAGAATGGCTCCCGCCACCAGCCAAAAAGCCGCCGAGCTAATATCTCCCGGCACGATCACCCGCTGGCCGCGTAAAGTCGCTCCACCCGTCACCGTGACGCTGTAAGTCTCAGGATCGGTGGTTAAATCAGCGCCAAACGCCCGCAGCATCCGCTCGCTGTGATCCCGCGATAGCGCTGGTTCAGTCACGGTAGTTGAGCCTGCGGTTAGCAACCCGGCCAGTAAAATGCAGGACTTGACCTGAGCCGAGGCAATCGGCGACTGGAAGTGAATCGGCTTCAGCGCTTTTCCCTGTACCGCCAGCGGCGCATAGCCCCCAGAGCGACACCAAATTTCGGCTCCCATCTGCTGCAACGGCTGGATCACCCGCTTCATCGGGCGACTCCGCAGCGAAGCATCGCCTGTAACGGTGAAAAAACGGCGCGGCTGCGAGGCCAATAGCCCCAGCATCAGCCGCATCGTCGTGCCAGAATTCCCGGCATCCAGCACCGTTACGGGTTCTTGCAGCTGCCCTAGCCCAATTCCCCGCACCGTCACCTGCTGGCTGTTTAGCTCAGAAATCACCGCGCCCATTGCCCGAAAGCAGGCGGCAGTGCTGAGCGGATCTTCGCCCAGCAGTAGCCCTGCAATTTGGGTTTCGCCCTCGGCAATTGCGCCCAGCATCAGCGCCCGATGCGAGATCGACTTGTCGCCCGGTACGCGAATTTCGCCTCGGATTGCGGGGGCAGAATCGGAGCAGATCGTCAGCGTTTGATGATTTTGGGCAGGTTGTAGCGTAATGGTGGAGCTTGCCATTGGGTATAGACTGACAAAGGATAGTTAAAGATGATCCGAATCATCAAGATCACCAGAAGATCACCAGAAATTATTCACAGATTGCTCACAGATCGCTGTTCACAGACCACAGGGCGCGATTGACATCCTACTCCTTTCTCGCGCATTTTGCTGCCTCCTATGCTGACCCAACATCACAAGCCCGTTTCGCTGTCTTTCACCGCCTTTGATCTGCCGCTCTGGTCAATTGTCGAAACTAACGCCACGCTCTATCAGCGCGAGCCGGAGCGGTTTCATCTGCTGCTGACGGAGCCGCTGGTGCAGGGCTATCCGCCAGAAAATCCGCCAGAAAATCTGCCAGAAAATCTGCCGGAAAATCTGCCAGAACCCGTCACCACGCCGCGCTTGCTCTGGCTGGAGATTTCGCCCTATCGGGTGATTATGACCATGCAGGGCAACGGCAAATTCAGCTATCGGCATTTTTGGGAGCGCGGCGTCTATGGGCTGAGCCGCTATTGGCTGCAAGATGCTGAGGTGCTTGAAAACCGCCAGATTCGACTGCGTAACTTTACCCGCAGCCTAGAGCTAAAGGGCAAAAAGCTGCCCAGCCACCTGCGGGTCGAATATGAGCTCTGGTCAAACGATCTGCAAATTGGCCATTACGTGATCAATGTGGAAATTGATCTTTAGCCTAATGCCACCGATCTTCCCGGTTGAATCACCGCCGAGCTGAGTCAAAAAGTTCTAAGGTGAGAGATGCAGCATTGCCGCGCCTGATGTGAACTCGATTCCTGCCCAGACTTCCCCACCTGTTTTGCCTGAAGCCACCGAAATTCAGGCGTTGTTCAACCGCATTGCCCCAGCCTACGATCAGCTCAACGACTGGCTGAGTCTGGGGCAGCATCGCGTCTGGAAGCAGATGGCCGTGCGGTGGAGCGACGCTCAGCCCGGAGACTGCTGCCTCGATCTCTGCTGCGGCAGCGGCGACTTGGCGCGGCGGCTGGCCAGAGGACACTGAAGCCGATTATCCAAGATAGTCGAACAGAACACCCGAAACGTCGTCAGGAAAATCCTCGGCGCCGGAAAATGCTGCAAGTTCCCACGGGATGCATTCCAGCAGTGACGCGCTATCCAGCCCGGCATTGCGTGCAAGCAAGGCCTCAAGCCCCTCGTCGCCAAGGTCGCGGCCATCTGAACCCGGGCATTTGGTAATACCGTCGGAAACCAGCATGAGCCGATCCCCATATTCCAGTCGGAACTCGACCCGGTCATAGGTCGCAACCGGTATAAGGCCGATTGGCAGCCCACCTGACCCCAACCTCTCCAACTGGCCGTTCGCGCGTAGAATGACCGGATGGGGGTGCCCGGCCTGCACCAGACTTCCCCGCCCCGTGACAAGATCAATTTCGGCGTAGACCATCGTGAAATACT
>CASBQH010000498.1 GCA_949127695.1 Synechococcales cyanobacterium PMM_0073 | reverse complement strand
TATCCTGTTTGTCTCAGACTGGAAAGTCCTGAAAAGCTTATTCTATAAGCAATTCTAGACGAATTAGACCCGGTGTAATATATTCTCTCACCTGGATTTAACACCTAGACAGGTATCCTTGTTTAAGGCGATTCAAAATGGGGCTGATGGTGGAATTCATAATAATCAGAATGCTTCTTGACAATGATTTTGATGTTTTTCATTCTTCTCTAGCTTTTCCAGAAATCGCTTTGCTTTGACCGAATCATCACGGCAGGCGAACCATTTGCCCACAAAATCGGCAATTTGCACCGAATCAAAATCAGCAACTTCAATTTCAGTAAACTGCTCGAAGGTATATTCATGAGCCGCAATCCGGCAGGTAATCACGAACTGATTGGCAGAGAACTTGCTAGAGAAATCGCGGATTTGCCGAAGCACCCGATCGCCATCAATTTCTTTGACTTCATCCAAGCCATCCAGCAAGATCAAAGCTCTGCCTGCTTCTAAAATCGACTCTGCCTGCGGAACTAGCTGATTCAAATAGCTCAACAGGCTAGGCTGTGCTCATCTGCCTCTGCAAAAGACTTCAGCACAACAAAGACCGGAACATAATCTGCGCGAAAATTGCCGTTGATGAACTCAATTGCCAGATGCTTCAAAAACGTCGTTTTCCCAGCGCCCGGTCTACCCAAAATCATCAGCTTCGAGAACCGCTCAACCGCTTCCAGTCCAGGAATCCGCTCCTGTTTAACTTCGCCCAACAGAAACCGATCAAAGGTCGCTAGCCCTGCATCGCGCATCAGCTCAACCGTCTTTAAGCCTTTGGTTCTCGACAGCCGCTCCAGAATGTTGACGTTGGTATAGATATTGCCTAGCCCAATCGGCTGCGTCATGTCAAGAACGCGCATCGTGCCGCATTGCTCTTGAACTTGGGAATGAATTTTTGCTCTGGTTGCCTGAACGAGAGCCGTAATGTCAGCAGTTTGCTTGACTAGCTCATCTTCAGTCGCAGCAATCTCTTCAATGGGAAGCTCTAGCAAATGACAAAGCTCTTCAAAGGTTGCACGCTCAATTGGCCGTCCTGCTAATACCTGCGTGATGGGCTGGCGCGTCTGTAAACCAAGCTCAACCCTTATCTCCTCCTGCTTCCAGCCATTGTGATTGATAGCGCGGCGGAGTTTCTGAATTCCTTCTGCGGTAGCTCGTTGCGATCGTTCGGCCATGAGTTGATCAGAAAAACTTTACTGCTCTTGTTGTAACTCATGCAAGTCATACACCAGACATCATACAGCCCCCTTTCATGATGAGAGCAACAACTTTTGAGGCAACCCACCATGAAACCCATCAAACTCTCCGCCGCGTTCCAGCAGGTTTTCTTCACCGCCGTCGCCCTAACGCTGCTCTCTGGTGCAGGCTCCATCTGGCTTGCTGGCAAAGGCAATCTCTCCCCCGAACAAACCCGCGTCTTTGAAACCACCCAAACCACCTGGAGCATGGGCATCGGCGCAATTTTTGGGCTGCTGGGCAGCAAAGCCGCCGACCTGCTAGACAAGGAAGACGCAGATGAGTTGTAAACCTGCAACGATTTACCTCAGAGCATTACTTCAGCTCAATTCACTGCGAGTGATGCTCTGCATTGGGCGTTTCAAGATTTGTGCGGCGACTGAAGTGAACCCCAATGATTGAATAGTTTAGAGGAGAAACTAAGCTGCAAATCTGACTGAATCCCTGTTCTCGCTTCTGTTCTCTTTTTGCTCTAGCCTAAATTCTCGCTCTCCTTTTCTTGGCGCTGAGCATTGCCCAGCTGAGTCCAGTCGAGCTGTCAGATTTGGCTGAAGGCGCAGCTTCTGGGGGGATTCTGGATCTATGGATGGTAAACTGGGCGCTAGAAACCGAATTTTAGCAGCCCGCTTTTGCGCTAGTCGGAGCGGGTTTTCCAAACAGGTTTAGCAAGCTCGCTGATAATTTCACAGACAATCTTACGGATCTGGGTAGCCAGAACCCGGTCTAGAAGTTTAAGATCTGTTGCATGACAAAACGAATTTTCCAAATTGGCCTGATCGTCATTCTGCCAATTCTGCTGTTTTTAGGTTTTTTTAGCAGCCCTGCCACTGCTTTCACCGAAGAGCAGCAGCTGTTTAGCGAAGTCTGGCGGATTGTCGATCGCTCCTATGTAGACGAGAGCTTCAACCAGCAAAACTGGTGGCTGGTGCGGCAGAATGCGCTGCAACAGCCGCTCACCGACCGCGAGCAGACCTACAGCGCCATCCAAACCATGCTGGCGACGCTGGATGACCCCTTCACCCGCTTCATGCGTCCCGACCAGTATCGCAGCCTCCAGACCAATACTTCTGGCGAACTCACGGGCGTCGGCTTGCAAATTACCCAAGATAACCCGCTGGGCGAACTGCGCGTGATCACGCCGATTGAAGGCTCTCCGGCAGAGCAGGCGGGCATCAAGCCGCGCGATCGAATTGTCAAAATTAACGGTATTTCCACCGCTAGCCTCACTTTAGACGAAGCCGCTGAGCGGATGCGCGGCAAACTTGGCACTCAGGTGACGCTGACAGTGGTGGGCGACGGTGAAGATCTGGCGCAGAGCCGCGACGTGACCGTGACCCGCAACCGGATCGCGCTCAACCCGGTCTATGCTGAGCTGCGTCAGCAAGACGGCCTCAACGTTGGCTATATTCGGCTAGGTCAGTTTAACGCCAACGCTACAGCCGAAATCACCCAAGCCATCCGTCAGCTAGAAGCAGCAGATGCCAACGCCTATATTTTAGATCTACGCAGCAATCCGGGCGGCTTGCTCCAGGCCGGAATTGAAGTGGCTCGGCTCTGGCTAGATGAAGGCACGATTGTCTATACCGTCAACCGCAACGGCATCCAGGACAGCTTCTCGGCCAGCGGACAGGCGCTCACCCAAGATCCGCTGGTGGTGCTGGTGAATCAGGGCACGGCCAGCGCCAGCGAGATTTTGGCCGGAGCGCTGCATGATAACGGCAGGGCGCAGCTGGTGGGCGAACGCACCTTTGGCAAAGGCTTAATCCAGTCGCTGTTCAATCTCTCCGATGGTTCAGGGCTAGCCGTCACCATTGCCAAATATGAAACTCCCAGCCATACCGACATCAACAAGCTGGGCATCTTGCCTGATCTGAGCGTGCAAATCGATCCGCCGATCAGCCGCGAGCAGGTGGCTACTCCCGCCGATCCGCAGTATCAGGCGGCGCTCGATCTGCTGAGCCGGACTGCGATTGCCGCAGGCACGGGCTGAGGTGGAAGGGCGCTCAGTTCGCACCTATCATGACCCGCTGCATGGGGCAATTGCGCTCGATCGAGCTGATCCGGTTGAGGCGCTGCTGATTCAGCTAATTGACCAGCCTGCGTTTCAGCGGCTGCGGCGGATTCGACAGCTAGGGCCTGCTAGCCTCACCTTTCACGGGGCTGAAGCTTCGCGGTTTACGCATTCTTTGGGCGTAATGGCCGTGGCGCGGCGGGCGTTTGACCAGCTTGCAGCGCATCATCCAGAACTGCTGCCGCATCGGGCGGTGGTGCTCTGCGGGGCGCTGCTGCATGACATTGGACATGGACCCTTTAGCCATACCTGCGAAGAAATTTTTGGCTGCGAGCATGAGCATTGGACGGCGCGAATTCTGCAAGAGTCAGCGCCGATTCGCAGTTTGCTAGATGCATACAACCCGGCGCTGCTGGGCGAATTGCAGCAGATTTACCAGAAGCAGCATCCGGTCGCCTGCGTTTGGCAGCTCGTCTCTAGTCAGCTCGACTGCGACCGGATTGACTACCTGATGCGCGACAGCTACTTTACCGGCATCTCCTATGGCCGACTTGATCTCGACCGAATTTTGCTGGCGCTGCGGTATGACCCAGAGACGCAGGCGCTGGTGGTGGCGCGCAAAGGAATGGCGGCGATTGAGCATTATTTAATCGTGCGCTACTTTATGTATGCCCAAGTCTACAACCATCCTAAAAATATCGCGGCCACCTGGGTGCTGTCTCATGCCTTCAAGCGCGCGCGCGAATTGGCTGGCCAAATCTGGGCTGACCAAACTCTGCAAGCATGGCTATCGCAGGACTGCAATCAGCTGACGCTAGAAGATTATCTGAACGCAGATGACGGCGTGTTTCTCTATCATCTCCAGCGCTGGCGCTCACATGATGACCCGGTGCTATCCGATTTGAGCCGCCGGTTTATTGATCGCGATCTGTTTAAGAGCCGAGAGATTAGCGCCCTCGATCCGCAGCAGCAGCAGGACTTGCTGCATCGAGTCCAAGCTGAGCTAGCGCAGCAGGGGCTAGAGTCAGCCTACTATGCCGGACTGCGAACGACCCACAGCAGTGGCTACACGCTCTACCAGCAGGGGATTCAGCTTAAAACCGAGGCTGGGCTACGCGAAATTAGCGAGCTGTCGCCGCTGGTACAAACCCTCAGCCAGCCCGGACAGCGCGTTTGGCTAATCTATCCCCGACAGGCTGAGTCGGCTTTGCGAGATCAGTAATTTGGGCGATTTAGCTAGACAAAATAGTTGCCAACCTTGAGTCCGCCTTTTCTAGCATCGCCACTCTTGAACTGGATTCCGGTCACGTCCACCAGCAGATCGTTTGTCACCGAGAAACCAGCTTTACCATCATTTACAGAGAGGAAAGTGCGGCTACCGCGCCGGAAGAAAACAGCCTCATCCGCTTTGAGTGCCTGATCGCCGCGTCGCTTCTGGTTTTTGTCGGCATAGGCAGATTTGGCTGCTTTTTGCAAATTACCTTTCTCTTTGCCCGCGTTAAACAGCCTTCTAGGACGTTCTATCGTCTCCAAATTATTGTCAAAGTCGAGGCCAAACCGATCGCCTTCGGCAAAGCTAAAGTCGGTGATTCTGTCGAGAGAGCTGAGCGTCGAGTCTTTCAGGGCTTCAGCTTTGCTAGCTCCTCTGAAGTAAAAGATATCTGCCCCAGCGCCGCCCGAAATGGTATCTGCGCCTGAGCCGCCCACCACAATATCACCGCCAGCCTGTCCAGTAATGCTGTCATTGCCGCCGCCAGTTTGAATAATGTCGTTGCCAGAGCCGCCCACCGGACGATCCACCGTACTGTCGGTGTTGGGGTTTCTAACAATCAAGCTGGCGACTAGATTAGCGGCGATGACGTTGCCGCTGGCATCTTTAACGCTGACATTGCCCACTTCATGGATGTTCGTGGTGCCACCTGTAGAAGCCGCAAAGCCAAAGCGGAAGGTGGTTGGCAATGCGCCGTTTTTTGCAATCAGGTTAAAGCTCAGCAGCGTCTCGCCCGGATCAGTAAAGAGGCCGTTTTGATTGATATCTAGACTAACTTGCAAATCACCCGCCGCGCTGAGGTTGACTTGAGCCGTGCGCTTTGAGTTAGCCTGAGTTGCAGTCGGGTCGGGATTATCCAGATCGATCGGTGCCACAACGCTGTCCAAAAAGGCGTAGTTGGTCGTTTCACTGCCCCGCACGGTGACAGAATTAGGAATTGTTCCAATCCCACCCGTCCGACCTTCAAAATCGCTGGAAAAGTTGCCAAATTCGTCAAAGCCAATCCCGACATAGCCGCCTAGAATGCCTGGAATTAAGCCTGTATCGGTTAGCCTTGGCGCATAGCCCAGCGAACCACCAAAGCCCCCAGCCCGATCCAGCGGCTGACTGCCATCGACTAAAAAGAAGCTGATGCCATCCCCGCCCGTGCCGCTATAGGAGTAAAAGTCAAAGGTGACTGAAAGCCCAGCACCAGAAGGCACGGTTGCCAAGGCAGTGCCTGTAGCATCTGCGAAGGGCAAGAATGCAGCTTGACTAAAATCTGCGTTGGTCAGTCTAAAGATTTCCGGCTGTGCCATGGTTTGCGGATCTGTTGATGAGTAGGAACTGCACGATTGTTGAGCGAATGAGCAGCATGAATCAGCGCAATTCAAGCTTGAATTGCCGTCTATTATCAAGAACTGACTCTAAAAGTAGCTGCTTAGAACTTCTCTACGAGTGTCTATCAAGACATACATGACTGGGTAGGATCTCTCAGGGAATTTACTTAAAATTCATCTGTTCCAATCCTGAATAAACTCCCGATGAAATTTGCGAAAGTTTGCTGCTGAAATGATTGCCATAGCAGGCAGAAGCGGTATCGCTGATTACACCGACGCCTGCTGCCGCTGATAGAGCGACCAGTACAGCCCCTTTTGCTGGAGCAGGCTCTCATGCGTACCGCGCTCGACAATCACGCCTTTTTCCATCGTCAAAATCAGATCGGCGCGCTTCAGGGGGGCAAAGCGATGGGCAATCAAAAACATGGTGCGGCCTTTGCCCACCCGCTTCAGGTTTTCTAGCACCTGCTGCTCTGTTTCAGCATCGAGGTGGCTAGTGGCCTCATCCAGAATCAAAATTGGCGCATCTGACAAAAACAAGCGCGCTAGCGTAATCCGCTGCCGCTGCCCGCCAGAGAGCGAAGTGCCGCGCTCGCCCACGTTGGTTTCGTAGCCGTCGGGCAGGTCGCAGACAAAGTCATGCGCTACCGCCAGCCGCGACGCCTCAATCACCTGTTCCGGGCTAACTTCTGGATTGCCCAGCATGATATTTTCTAACACGCTGCCGTTAAACAGAAAGTCTTCTTGCAGCACCACGGCAATTTGCGGCCTCAGCGAAGCCAAGTCGGCGCTCTTAATATCAAAGCCGTCAATCGAAATTCGGCCTGACTCAGACGGGTAGAGCCGCTGGATCAACTTCGAGAGCGTGCTTTTGCCAGAGCCACTGCGCCCGACAATCCCGACAAACTGACCGGGCTGCGCCTCAAACGAAACGCCGCGCAAAATTGGCTCCTGCTCTTCTTTATAGCGAAAGAAAATCTGCTCAAAGCTAACCTGACCTTTCAAGGCTGGCAAGACGAGGCCAGTTCCCGGCTCGGCTTCGGGCGCAACGTTAAGAATATCGCCAATTCGGTCTACGGCCAGCAGCACTTCTTGCAGGGTCTGCCAGAGCTGAATTAGCCGCAGCAAGGGCCCGGTGACATGCCCAGAGAGCATCTGAAAGGCCACCAGCTGGCCAATCGTCAGCTCCTGCCTAATCACCAGCTGCGCCCCAAACCAAAGAATCAGCAGCGCCGAAAAGCTGGTGAGAAAATCACCAATATGATTGCTAATGTTGCCGGTGGTCGAAGCTTTAAACCCAGTGCGGACAAACCGGGCATAGAGACCTTCCCAGCGATCGCGCGAGGCTTTCTCGGCAGCGTGAGCTTTGATCGAGTGAATGCCGGTGATGGTTTCTACCAAAAACGATTGACTGTCGGCGCTGCGGTTGAAGGTTTCGTTCAGCCAGTAGCGCAGCACTGGGGTGGCGCAGAGGGTGAGGATGGCAAACAGCGGAATCACCGCCATCGCCACGCCAGTCAGCTTGGGGCTGTAGTAGAACATTACCGCCAGATAGACTACCGAGAAAATGCTGTCGAGCACCACCGTCAGGGCTGTGCCGGTGAGAAACTGGCGGATTTCTTCCAGCTCTTGCACCCGCGCCACCGTATCACCCACTCGCCGCGCCTCAAAGTAAGAGAGCGGCAGCCGCAGCAGATGCCGAAACAGCTGGGCTGAGAGCGCCAGATCGAGCCGATTGGTGGTGTGGGTGAAGACAAACATCCGCAGGATGCCGAGAAATGCCTCGAAGATTGCCGCCGCAATTAGGGCAAAGGCCATCACATCTAGCGTGGAGAGGCTGCCCTGCACCATCACCTTGTCGATGATCACCTGGGTGATAATTGGGCTGGTTAAGCCTAAGAGCTGAAGCGTGAATGAAGCCAGCAGCACCTCACCCAGCAGATAGCGGAATTTCCAGACGGCGGGCAAAAACCAGCTGAGGTTGAATTTTTCCTGCTTTTGGATCAATTCTACCTGCCAGAGCTGGCCGTCCCAGGCCGTTTGCACCAGCTGGCGCGGCATTGTCTCGCAGGTTTGGGCGGGATTCATGGGGTCAGCCACAATCAGCCGATCGCCGCGCACGCCGTAGGCCACCACCCAGTGATCAGGCTGCTGCCACTGGAGCAAGACCGGAAAGCTGCTTTGCTTCAGGTCACGCCAGTCTACGATTAACAGGCGGCGCATCTGCATCCCGGCTTTTTCGCCTGCTGTCACCAAATCTTTGGGACGCTGACCGCGCACCTGGCGCTGCATCCAGTCTTGCTGCACGGGCGAGCCGAGATGCTGCGCCAGCATGATGAGGCAGGCCGCAGCGGTATTCAGTCCAGAGACAAACGGATAGCCTGAAACC
>CASBQH010000497.1 GCA_949127695.1 Synechococcales cyanobacterium PMM_0073 | reverse complement strand
GCCCCAGCCCAGCGCTGTCAGACCCAGCGCCAGCCAAAAAGCCCCGCCCAGGTTTAGCAGTCGCCCCATGCTAGCCAGCAGTCCTGTGCTGGCGGCAAAGCAAAGCCCCACCGCAGCTGGAGCAAACCGACCGAAAAACCGAGCGCTGGAATTAACGCCGATCCGCTCATCATCGAGCCGATCAGCCATCGCATAGACCGTATCAAAGCCCAGCGCCCAGAGCACAGTCGCCGCCCAGAGCAGCCAGGTTGAGAGGCTAAGGCTGGCTGTGACGGCGCTCCAGCTAATCAGTACTGTGAACCCCCAGCAGAGCGCCATCACCAGCTGCGGCACCGGAAACAGCCGCTTAGCCAGCGGGTACAGCAGAATAAACGGAACAGCTGCCACCGACAGCCAGAAGCTGAGCGGGTTGAGATAGGCAGCCAGCCCCCAGGCACAGGCAAAGGCGACTCCTGCGACGACCAAACCCGTTTTGACCGAGAGCGATTTGGCCGCTAAGGGGCGACTGCTTGTTCGGCTCACCTGCGCGTCAATTTTGCGATCCCACAGATCGTTGACGCAGCAGCCAGCGGCGCTAGTGGCCAAACTGCCCAGCACAATCACGCCCAGCAGCCCCAGCGGCGGTCGGCCTTCAGCGGCCAGCACCACCGCCCAGAGCGCCGGAACCATTAAAATCAGGCGACCTGCCGGTTTATCCCAGCGCAGGAGGCGCAGAACGGCCTGCCAGCTGGGTTCAGAATGGGGAGGCTGCGTCAGCATAGGCTTGAATCTATGTTAGATTTTTATCTCTTGATCTTTACTGAGGTGATGCTGCTAGAGACCTGAATCGCTCGCGGACAAACCAGCGATTTTCAGGACGTTTTCCTACTTTTAGGATAATTTAAGAACAGATCAAAATTGTTTCCGGTAGCCAACTCTGCACATTGAATACCCTCAGGGAATGCCCTGAGGCAGGCAGAATGGGCGATGGGTTAGCTGAAAATCGTTACTATGGCCAAAATGAAGTCAGACTGCGGCCAGATTAAGGCCATTGCCCGATCCATTACCCAGGCGAATTGAGTGATTCGCAGCATGGCCGAGCAATTGTGGCTTAGCGTGACGAGCTGGCTTCAGTTCCCGAATCGATTGCCCAAATCGTGGTTCAGAAGCGATATGATGCTGCAACTAGACTCTAAAACTCTTCAGCAGAGGATGCCCCAGCCCACAAAAACAGCAGTCCTAGTGATTGGCGGTGCCGAAGATAAAATCTACGGCAGGCAGATTTTACATACGTTTTTTCAGCGCTCAGGCGGCGTCGATGCCCGGATTGCGATTATTCCCTCTGCCTCACGAGAGCCCACGGTAATCGGCAGTCGCTACCACGATATCTTCAGCGAGATGGGGGCAAAGACGATCGAGGTGATTGACATCCGCGAGCGCGAGCATGGCGAAAACCTGGAGTGGCAAGCCTTTGTCGAGGACTGCACTGGCGTATTTATGACGGGCGGCGATCAGCTGCGACTCTGCGGCCTGCTGGCCGATACGCCGATTATGGAACGAGTGCGAACGCGCGCCCAGACTGGCGAAATTACGCTGGCCGGAACCAGCGCGGGTGCAGCAGTCATGGGCTATCACATGATTGCGGGCGGCGGCAGCGGCGAATCACCCAACCGGGCGCTAGTAGATATGACAATTGGGCTGGGGATCATTCCAGAGATCATTGTCGATCAGCATTTTCACAATCGCAACCGGATGGCGCGGCTGCTCAGCGCTGTTGCAGGGCATCTCGACAAAGTGGGGATCGGCATCGACGAAGACACCTGCGCTATGTTTGAGGGCAACGGCAGCTTTGAGGTGCTGGGCAAAGGCACAGTCACCGTGGTTGATCCCGGCGAAACCGCTCAGACGACCTATCCAGATATTGAGGCGACCGCCCCTTTGAGCCTGCATAATCTGCGGGTGCATATCCTCAGCAACGGCGACCATTACGACCTAGACAAGCGCCAGATTCTGCCGTCAGATCGCTAGCTGCGCCCTAGCTTCACTCAGCAGGCTCTACAATTTAGCTAGAGTCTGTAGATCTGTAGCGGCATCGCCAAGCCGTGAGTTGAGGAGTCGCTTGATTGCCAAACCTAATCGTCACTATTTCAATTAACTCTAATAATTCCAATTAATTATTGCCAACTGTGGCGAGATATGCAGCGCAAGGCAGGGCAGCTTGCGTATATTTGAAATGCAGATTTCGGAATGTAAATTTTTGGCCGATCACCTGGAATCATTCAGCTAAACCCCTCGCTTGAGGCAGGCAGACTGGAGGCTGGTGCGATTAGCTGGAAGATAGAATCAAAGGAATTCGCTGAAATTCTAGATCAAACTGTTCGCTGTGGACGGTTTAAGTGGTTTTGAAGACTAAACACTAGACAAGCTATAAATACTGGTCGCCCCATTGCCCGTTAATCTTAACCATTGCGCTATGAAGATTCTCAAGACTCAAACGCTGCGTGGCCCCAACTACTGGAGCATTCGTTATCCAAAGCTGATTGTGATTCGGCTGGATCTGGAGTCCTCGCCTCCCACTTCAGATCAGCAGCCCGAACTCTACCAGGGGTTGGCTGAGCTGTTGCCCGGTTTGGCTGAGCATCAGACCGCTGATAGGACAACAGGATTTTTGCAGCAGATTGAGACGGGCGTTCATTTAGCACAGGTGGTTCAGCATGTGGCGCTAGAGCTGCAAACGCTGGCCGGAATGCCGGTGAGCTTTGGGCGCACCCGCGAAACTGCCGAACCCGGCATCTATCAGGTTGTATTTGAATATGTCGATGAGCAGGCGGGGCGCTATACGGCGCGGGCAGCCGCTCGACTCTGCCAAAGCTTGATTGAAGGCAGCAGCTATCCGCTCAGCGAGCTAGAGCAGGATCTGAAGGATTTGCAGAACTTGGGCGCGCAGGCATCTTTGGGCCCCAGCACCGAAAATATTGTTCGGGAAGCCGAAATACGCGGCATTCCCTGGCTGCCACTCAGCGCCCGTTCGCTGATTCAGCTGGGCTACGGCGTACATCAAAAGCGGATTCAGGCGACGCTGAGCGGCAATACCGGCATTTTGGGCGTTGAGCTAGCCTCCGACAAAGAAGGCACCAAGCGAATTCTGCGCGATGGCGGCATCCCGGTGCCCAGAGGCACAGTCATTTACTACCTAGATGAGCTAGAGCAGGCGATTGAGGATGTCGGCGGCTATCCGATTGTGATCAAGCCTTTGGATGGTAATCATGGGCGCGGCATCACGATTAATATCAAAGCCCGAGAGCTGGCCGAAGAAGCCTACGATGCGGCCAAAGAAGTCTCGAAGGGCGTGATTATTGAGCGGTTTTATGAAGGGCGCGACCACCGGGTGCTGGTGGTGAACGGCAAGGTGGTGGCGGTGGCTGAGCGGGTGCCCGCGCATGTGGTGGGCGACGGCAAATCGACGATCTCAGAGCTAATTGACGAGACTAACCGCGATCCGCGTCGCGGCGACGGCCACGAAAATATCCTGACTCGAATTGAGCTAGACCGCACCTCCTGGGAGCTGCTGGAGCGCCAGAGCTTTGATCTAGATACGGTGCTTAAACCGGGCGAATGCTGCTATCTAAAAGCCACCGCTAACCTCAGCACCGGCGGCACGGCCATTGATCGGACCGACGAAATCCACCCCGAAAATATCTGGATTGCTCAGCGCGCGGCTAGAACCATCGGTCTCGATATTGCCGGAATTGATGTTGTTACCACCGACATTTCGCAGCCGCTGCGCGAAGTCGATGGCGTAATTGTCGAAGTGAATGCCGCTCCCGGC
Organism: Synechococcales cyanobacterium PMM_0073; assembly: GCA_949127695.1. Classification (GTDB taxonomy): domain Bacteria; phylum Cyanobacteriota; class Cyanobacteriia; order Elainellales; family Elainellaceae; genus Elainella. The sequence continues at coordinate 3,909 of CASBQH010000497.1, read as the reverse complement.
TTCCGGATGCACTTTTGCCCCAGCGACGGCATTCCGCGCAACGTGGCTGAGCCGGTGATCGATATGCTGTTCCCCAACAGCAGCAACGGGCGCATCCCCATTCTGGCGCTGACCGGCACCAACGGCAAAACCACCACTACTCGCCTGCTGGCGCATATCTTTAAGCAGACGGGGCGCACGGTCGGCTACACCACCACCGACGGCATTTACATCGGCGGTTATCTAGTCGAGAAGGGCGACACGACCGGCCCCCAGAGCGCTCAGACGATTTTGCAAGATCCGACGGTGGAGGTAGCGGTGCTGGAGACGGCGCGGGGTGGCCTGCTGCGCTCTGGGATGGGCTTTAGCGAATGCGACCTGGGGATCGTGCTGAACGTGGCGGCAGATCACCTGGGCATCGGCGATATTGACACCGTGGAAGAGCTGGCTCACCTGAAGAGCGTGGTGGTGGAAACCGTGCAGCCCAACGGCTATGCCGTGCTGAATGCCGACGATCCGCTGGTGGTGGCAATGGCTGAGCGCGTCCGGGCGCAGATCGCCTACTTCTCAATGAACGCCGACAATCCGCTGGTGCGGGCGCATACGCAGCAGGGCGGACTGGCGGCAATCTACGAAAACGGCTATCTGTCGATTTTGAAGGGCGACTGGACGCTGCGGATTGATCAGGCGGTGAATGTACCGCTGACGATGGGAGCGCGCGCCCCGTTTATGATTGCCAACGCGCTGGCGGCCAGCTTGGCGGCCTTTGCTCACGGCATTCGGATCGAAGATATCCGCACGGCGCTGCTGACCTTCCAGGCTTCGGTGGGGCAAACGCCCGGTCGGATGAATCTGTTCAACCTGGGGCAGTTTCACGCCATGCTCGACTACGCCCACAATCCGCACAGCTATGAGGCCATTGGCGGCTTTGTTCGCAACTGGCCGGGTGAGCGAATTGGCGTGGTGGGTGGCCCTGGCGACCGCCGTGACGAAGATTTGGTCGTATTGGGCAGACTGGCCGCCCAAATGTTTGACCGAATTCTGGTTAAAGAAGATAACGACAGCCGGGGGCGACCTGCTGGCGATGCGGCGCGGCTCATTGTCGAAGGGATTGAGTCGGCGCAGGCTGTCGTGCCTTATGAGGTGGTGCTGCATGAAACCACAGCGGTGAATCAAGCGTTGGATGGCGCTCCGGCTGGCAGTCTGGTGGTGATTTTTCCAGAGAGCGTCACCCGCGCCTTGGGCTTGATCGAACTCCGCCATCCGCTGCCCGATTTGGGCTTGCCGCCTCACGCCTCTCCGCAGGAGACTACCCAAAACGGCAACCCGACCTATAGCCCAGCCGAGCCAGCGCCCGCCGCATCAGAGTCAGCTGAAGCCTATGTTCAGTCAGGTGGCTAAGGCTAAAACCACTGGCTCTCGGCCTCTGAAGGCACGAGAGCCAATTATTTCGTTACTCTAGATCGGCTTCATCTGATTGACTCACTTCTTCTTTAAAGCCTCGCAGCGTTTTGCCCAGAGCATTCCCTAGCTCTGGGATTTTTTTGGGTCCAAAAATTAAGACGGTGGCGATTGCAATCAGACCCACTTCAGCCCAGCCCAGATGAAACATGCGACGCTCCTAGTTTTCCAAATTCTGCTTTGACAGTTACCTTCACTTGCTCTCACTATAGTGAACTACGAGAGTGAACTACGGGTGTCCATTTCAGAATTATCCCAACTATCTGATTGCTTCAAGTGCTGCCAGGGCAATTTTGGCGCGGACAAATCGGTTGGACAAATCTGGCTCGGTCATTTGAATTAACCACTGCACAAACTCAGGGCTGCAATTCTGCACCACCTCTGCCACCGCAATTTGCAGACCATCATGCGGCATCTGGGCTGGGGAGAGTCCGGTGAGCGCCACAGTTAAAGCAACCCCCAACCCATAGAGGTCAGAAGCCTTGACGCTGCGCCGACCGAGCTGCTCTGGCGGCATATAGCCAGCGGTGCCCACGGCTGCCAGCGTGGTAAAGGCGCTAATCGAGTCAGCGGCAAACTCGCTGGGGCGAGAGAATCGAACTGAGCCAAAATCGACTAGGCAAATTGCCCCCTCTGTGGGCGTAGCTGGGCTGCCCCCCAGCAGAATATTGCTGGGCTTAAGATCGCGATGCAAAATAGACGGCTCGCGGTCGTGAATATAGATCAAGGTTTGCAAGATGCTCCGGGCGATCTGCTGCGCTTCAGCTTGGTCAAATCGTCGGCCTTGGTTGAGATAGGCTTGCAGCGAACTGCCTTCTAAATAGCTTTGAATCAGCGCCAGCGCCTTCCCAGACTTGGGCAACTCCATCTCGAAGTAGCCGAGATAGCGCGGCACGTTTGGATGATCCAGCGTTTGCAGGGTTTCGACTTCTCGCTGAAACAGCGTCAGGTCAGCATCCAGCATTTCGTCGTCAATGCAGAGAATTTTTAGAATCACCGGCGCTGCTGTTGTCAGGTCGCGAGCCAGCAGCGTCCAGCGTCCAGACTGCTTGCCCAGCTGTTGCTCCACCTCATATCGATCGCCTAAGACTTGCCCTGGCATAGTAGATCCTGATTCAGTGATTACCCGGCGCTCGATTCAGCCGTAGCTGTGATTTTATCGCTTAACTCGGCGAATCACGCGGCTCAAGTGTTTCACACTGTGAACCTCGCAGGGTTCGCTGATACAACTGCGGTATGCTGAGTAACTTGCGCTCAATCATCGCCACTATATCCCTGCTCTTCCTGAATCTTCAACTTCTGCGCCATGCCGTCTTCCTCCGCCTCTATCCGCCAGCAGCAGCACCCGCTGATTCAGCAGGTTGCCAATTCAATTGAGTCGATCTGGCAGCAATATCTGGAGCTAACGCCCTACGATCTGCCAGAGGATTTGGGCTATGTCGAAGGGCGGCTAGAGGGCGAAAAGCTAATCATCGAAAACCGCTGCTACCAGACGCCGCAGTTTCGCAAGCTGCATCTAGAGCTAGCCCGCGTCGGCAGCAACCTCGATATTCTGCACTGCGTCATGTTTCCGCGCCCTGAATATGCGCTGCCGATGTTTGGAGCCGATCTGGTCAGCGGTCGTGGTCAAATTAGCATGGCTGTCACCGACCTCTCGCCAATTAACTCGGATCGCAGCCTGCCAATGGACTATGAGCAACAGCTGGCGGCGCTGCCCGATGTGGCCTTTGCCGATGCCCGCAGCCGTCCGCTCTGGGGCGATATTTTCTCAGACTTTTGTGTGCTAGTGCGTCCGGCCAACCCCCACGAAGAATCCCAGTTTTTAGCGCAGGTCGAAACGTTTTTAGAAATTCACTGCCAGTGCGCCATTGCTGCCGTCCCCACGCCTGACCAGCAGGCCGAAATTTTGGCTGGACAGCGCCACTATTGCACTCAGCAGCAGCAAAACGACAAAACCCGCCGCGTCCTGGAAAAAGCCTTTGGAGCCGAATGGGCTGACCGCTACATGACCACCGTGCTGTTTGATCTGGCAGAGGCTGATTTGCCGGCGAATCTGACAGCAGCAAACCTCGCAGAAGCCGAATCTGCCTCCTAGCCTCCTGCAATTCCCAGCTTCGCCCACCAGAGTCCGCCCGCAGTCAGCAGCAGAAACAGCAGTCCAATCAGCCCAGCCAGCGGTCTGTCGTTTAGCCCCGTCACCCAAGCGGGCAGCAGTCCGCTGGCAGTGGGCTTAGCGCCATCTAGGCTGCCAATCGCCCAGACCCAGCCGCTATGCAGCCCCCAGGCTAAGTCTAAGCTGCCTGCGCTCAGCTGACGCGACAGCAGCAGCACCATGCCCATGAGCCAGAGTCCGGGCAGCTGCGGCAGCACCGCGCGCCCTTCCCAGAGGCCATGCAGCAAGGCAAACAGCAGGCTCACCAGCGCCGCCGCCCCCCAAATCGGCAGCGCCTGCTCCAGCTGATCTTGGAT
>CASBQH010000496.1 GCA_949127695.1 Synechococcales cyanobacterium PMM_0073 | reverse complement strand
GATAGGCTTCGGACTGCTGGGCATCATCGGCGTCAAGGCGCTGCCCGTTCCAGTAGATCGCCCCCGATTCTGGCGCATATAGCCCTAGAATCAGCTTGGCTAACGTTGATTTACCGCTGCCATTCCCGCCCACAATAAAGACAATTTCACCGGGATGCAGCGTTAAGTCAATTGGCCCTAGCATAAACTGGCGGTCTTCCTGCTCTATGTGATAAGTATAGGTGACTTGTTTGAACTTTAACTCTTGCCACTGAGCCTGAGCGACAGGGGGAGGAGCAGTTGGTTTTACTGAACTCGTCAGGGAGAGGTTGAGAGATTCAATTTTGTCGATTGCCACACCGGCTCGTCCCAGAATAGGCAGTGAGGCAATCAGATTTTCCATTGGCAACATTAGGTAAGTAAACGTGAGAACATAGCCTGATAGAGTTTGGAGATTGAGAGTGACCAGCTTAGGAAGCGCGAACAAGACAAACCCGACCGCAAAGAAAAAGATCAGCTTCCCCCAGCTAGATGTGGCGGCAAACATCGTGAGCCCGCGCGTATTGTAGTAGCGAGAGGTGGCCGCAGCAGGCTCTAAATCCTCAGTCAAAAAAGCTTCTCGGCGCTGATAAGACAGCTTTAGCTCTTTGGTGCCATCGCTGATCGCCCGGAAATCTGCAAAAAGCCGATCTTGCTCCTCCCGCGCCCGTGCCAGATATTTGCGCCCGCGATGCAGCAGCCATTGACAGCTGCTTAGGGCTAAGATCATCAATAGAAAAACCAGAAAAAATACTTGCCAGGATAGCCAGATAATATAGAGCAAGCAACCCGCAACAATGGCTAAATCAATGCAGAGGAACGGAATGAGTCGCACTGCGTCAGCAACAGCCTGAATATCATCGGTGAGGCTAGCCAGCAGCCGAGATGCGCCCAGTTTTTCCAGATCGGCCAGATCGGTGGCCAGAATTTGGCGACTGAGGCTAAGCCGGAGCCGAAAAATCGACTGCTGTGCCAGACTGATCAAGATAAACTGAGAGATGATGCTGGTGGTCAGCGCCACGATGGCTAGCGCTACGAAACTCCAGGCGAGGGAATTGGGAGAGCTGTTTATCCCCTGCGCCAGGGAGCGGCTGATGAGTGCAATCAGTCCGGCGGTGCTACCCCCGCTCAAAAACCCGGTCGAAATGGCCAGAGCCATCATTGGCCAAGCAGAGCGGAGCAAAAAGGAGAGCAATTTCATCTCGGTTTGAGGGTTCCAGACCAGTATCCTCTGTCACAGCCTATCTTACAACGGCTGTTTGACTGTGGCATGGGGCGGCTGATACTGCCAGCGATCGATCAATGCCTGCCAATGGGATTCAACCAGCCGGACGGACTCTGGCGCAATTGCATAGTGATTTTTCTGATAGCCTGCGATGCTGGCCAGATAGCGCTCAAACTGAGGCTGAGCTTGCTCAAACCCCGGCAGCTCCAGCTGTTGATAGATCCGCTTGAGTTCCGCCAGCGGATTGGCTTCCAAATCTTCAAAGCGAACCTCCGCAAAGGTGTTGCTGGGGAGATCTGCGCTGGCTGACCGCAGCGCGTTAATCATGCGCGGGTAGCTCTCTAAAACCAGCTCGCGAATGGGCAGCTCTGGCTCAGCCTGTAGCGCCAGCTCCAGCAGCAATCGCATGAAGAAGTGGCAAGCGGAGGGAAATACGGCGTAAGGATTGCGATAGATATGAATGAACTTAGCGTTCGGCCAGATTTTTTGGAGTTGATTAATATGAGCGGTATAGACCGGGTTTTTGATTAACAGCTGCTTGCCGTTTTGGTGCAGAGATACTTTTTTGAGCAAGCGGGTATGACAGCGCTGCCATCGCGCTATCGCTTTGGCATCACAGCCCTCAAAAAAAACGCCCCGGTTGAAGTGATGCTGAAAGCGTTTGGGAAAATATAGCCCATGATAATAAGAGTCAACCCCCATGCTGGCGAGCGGAATTGCATCTTCCTGGGGCGAATCTGGCTGCACTGCCACCTGATCGACATAGCGATCGCTGGGTAACGCCTGGTTAAGTAAAGGCTCTAGAGTCCGAACGATGCCGAGAATATCCCAGGGTAATCCTGCGGCTAGCGGCGAGATATAGCCAAATGCCTCTGACTGGCTCAAAAGATTATGCAGATGGGTGGTGCCAGAGCGCCAGTAGCCCAGAATGAAAATGGGAGGTGCGATCGATAATCGCTCAAGGCTTGGCTCTGTGAGCAACCGCTCTAGCGTGGAAAAGGGCAGGCGGGCAAGGCTGACGGCTAAGGCAATGCCGACTTGGGGCAGGCGATTGGGGGCAATTGCGCCATTGCGGCTCAGCAGCTGTAATAAAGTCGTGAAATTGCTGCCGCAGAGGGGATGGAACAGGCTTGACATAGGATATTTAAATCTGACGGCTAAATCTCTGACGGCTGAATCAACGATCGCCCACTTTCATCCGAACAGCCTGAGCTGCCAGGGTTTTGCCAAACTCCCAGGCAGCACCTGGACCGCGATGCAGATCGGCAACCACATCGCTGACGGCCTCCAGAATCCAACGGCAGTCGTCGTCGGTTAGCGTCAAGGGCGGAATAAACTTCACCACATTCATACTCTGCCCTGCCACCTGCGACAGCAGATGATGCTTGGTGAGTAGGGGCACCACCACCATTTGCGAAAACAGCCCCTTGTTGGCCGCTTCCACCAGCTTCCAGGACAGCTTGAGCGACCAGCTCTGGGGTTCGGCAAACTCCAGCGCGATCATCATGCCGCGCCCCCGCACTTCTTTCACACATTCGTACTGCTCTAGCTGCTGTAGCTCTGCCAGCAGATGGCGACCCATCTGGGCTGAACGCTCCACCAAATTTTCTGACTCAATTACTTCTAGCGTCGCCAGCCCCGCCGCCATCGCCAGATTGTTCTTGCCAAAGGTGCTGCCATGCACCACAGCCCGATCCATCCGGTTAAACACCTTATCAAAGATCCACTGACGGCAAAGCACGGCTCCCACCGGCACAAAGCCGCCGGAAAGCGCCTTGGCCACACAAAGCAGATCAGGCTCTACGCCCCAATGCTCTACCGCCCACCATTTGCCCGTGCGCCCCAGCCCAGTCTGCACCTCGTCTGCCACAAACAGGCTGCCATAGCGACGGCAAAGCTCGGCGGCTCCTGGCAAATAGTCGGTGGCAGGAATTTGGACGCCGTGCCCTTGAATCGGTTCGGTGATAAAAGCAGCCACATCTCTGCCGCTCAGCGCTTGCTCCAGCGCCGCCAAATCACCAAACGGCACGGCCACAAAATCTGGCAGCAATGTCCCAAACCCGGCGCGATAGTACTGATCATCTGTGGCAGAGAGCGATCCCATCGTCAGGCCGTGATAGCCGCCCTGGCAGTAGATAATTTTGCTGCGTCCGGTGGCATAGCGGCTAAATTTGATCGCGGCTTCTACGGTTTCGGTGCCGGAGTTGGCAAAGAAGACGCGCTCTAGCCCTGGGGGCGCAATGGCCAGCAGGCGCTCGGCCAGCAGCCCAGAGAGCAGCGAGACATCCATCTGCACCAGGTTGGGCAACTCTGCGCTCAAAACCTCTTGCAGCACCTCCACCACTTTCGGGTGATTTCGGCCCAGGGCAAAGACGCCAAAGCCGCTGAGCAAGTCTAGATAGCGCTCGCCTTGGTCATCAAACAGATAGGGGCCTTCAGCCCTGACGTACTGGCGATCAAAGCCGATGGTCTTCAGCACCTTCACCATCTGAGCATTCAGATACTGCTCATGCAGGGCAAAATTTTCTGAGCGACGCTGCTCCAACAGTTCGCGGATCTTCACTTCAGTTCATCCTGAATATGGTGCTAACAAAACAAGCCAGGTAAAGGCATTCTATCCAACTGATATCTAGTCAGTCACTGAATATCTAGAGTCACAGTGTATCAGCCAGCATAGTCTATCAGTCAAAAGCTGGCGTGATCAGAATGCACCTGCGCCAGCAGATCAGGCACTGGGAAGCTGGTTTTTTCGAGCGGCGAGAATTGATTGACCGCAGCATTGTAGGCCAGTACAGTCCCCGTCTCAAGGTCATAGATCCAGGCGTGCAGGCTGATCTGGCCGCTGTGCAGCCGCGAGCGAATCACGGGATAGGTTTCCAGGTTTTCGATCTGGGTGAGAACGTTTTGCTCGGTGGCAATTTTTAAAAGCTCTTGGCTGTCGCAGTCGCGGTAGTTTTCTAGCACCAAACGGCGGGTGGACTCCGCGTGATGCCGCAGCCAGTCATAGACCAGCGGCATTTCTTCAGTTAAGCTGCCAATTTGCAGCAGCCCCTTCATTGCGCCGCAGTGCGAATGGCCGCAGACAATCACATCTTTGATGCCCAGCGCACAGATCGCATATTCAATCCCGGCTCCTTCGCTGTTGGAGTCCACCCGAAAAGTTGGAATAATATTGCCGACATTTCGCATCACAAACAGCTCTCCGGGCTGCGTCTGCGTGATCAGGCAGGGGTCAATCCGCGAGTCAGAGCAGGTGATGAACAGCACCTCTGGCGTCTGGCCATGTGAGAGTTTTTCAAACAGCTCCTGATGCGAATTAAAGTAGTTGCTGTGAAATTGATTCAGCCCTCGCACGAGACCGGTCATTGACATAGCTTAAACGTCCTGATACGAATTGACTGGCGCAGGGCGAGGCATCAACGCTAATTCAGCCAATTCACTGCTGAACCACTGTAAGATCTTTTCTAAATGCATCCTGTATTGCACCCCACCTAATCGCAAACTTTAGTCTGCGCCAAGCCGCGCCCATGGTTGATTCCACTCAGTATTCCAGTCCGTCCCCAGCCGCTGAGTCAGCCCCCGACTGTCTGCTGTTTATGCAGCATGGCTGGGCTGATGACAACCGCGCCATG
>CASBQH010000495.1 GCA_949127695.1 Synechococcales cyanobacterium PMM_0073 | reverse complement strand
TGGTCACTGCTCTAATTAGCCTGCGATGGCTGTTGGATGATAATGTGGGCAGAACCAATGAGGTTGATGTTTTGCCGCTGGCATTGCAACATACTGATCCAAGCTGGATACCGGGAGACTGGTATTTGAATCAGCCCTCTGGCTATCGGCTCCTATTTGAAGCTTTTGCCGGTCGATTGATTCTAGCTTGGGGCTTTTTGGCTGCTTCTATCGTCGGTCGTCTGGTTTGCTATACGCTGGTGGCAGCAGGGCTAGTGCTGATTGGTCAAGCGCTCAGGCTACGTCTGCCGCTGTTGCTGCTGACAGTTGCGCTGTTTGTGCTCCATAACGAACAGGGGGCTATGGCTTCTGAATGGATCGTCAGAGGATTTGAGGCAAAGGCAATTGCCTATGGCCTTGTTCTGCTTGGCATTTGGGCAATGCTGAAACATCGCTATCGGATGATGGCAATATTGTTAGGAGTGGCCACGTCATTTCATGTTTTGGTGGGCGGCTGGTCGTTTCTAATTGCCGCAGCATATCTCTTGCTTCACTACAGATCGCACCTCAAATCATTCTCAAATCTAGCTTGGTTCATCGGAATTTACTTAGCTTTCAGCGTATTTGCAATTCCACCAGTCATAACGCAGCTGTTTGGAGATAGCCCAGCTTATGCTGTTTCTCCTTCTTCTATCTATGTATTTCTCAGATTGCAGCACCATCTCAATCCATTATCTGGATCATTTAATTGGTATCGTTTTGCTGCGTACTTAATATTGCTGGTATGCAGCATCCGGTTTCTACAGCGCCGGTCAGCTCAATTAGGTTCTACAAATCTAGCTCAAACTGAGCTTCTTCAGTTTACCTTAATTAGCCTAGTGCCCTGCCTGCTAGGACTGCTAGTTGCGCCGTTTGATACAGAAGGTCGGTTACTTCAGTTTTATCCATTTCGGGTTGGCGCTGTGCTGCTGCCGCTGAGCGCCTATTTGCTAGCTGCTTGTGCATTGCAGAGTTGGGCATTAAAGACAAGATGGCAGAAATTGCTTTTACCGGCATCGTTGGGGCTTTTGGCCGTTTTGGTCACGATCCAAGCGGTACAGTTTCAGGCTCAGCTTTTGGCACTTGAGCAGTTTCCTAAACTCGATCCAAGACTCAAAGAGTTTTATAGCTGGGTTCGCACCCAAACGCCCAGCACGGCTACGATTATCTCTCCGCCTGTTGAGTTTGCTGAGTTCACCCGACTCACCGAACGCCCGATCATTGCCAACTATAAATTGCTGCCCCAAACCAAAACAGGCATTCTGGGCTGGTATGAGCGCTTGGGCGATCTCAACGGCGGTGAATTTCCGATGCCTGAACGACTTCGGACTAAAGATAATCGCAGGTGGATTAGAGAAACGCTGACTCAAAATTACTACAAACTCAAAACCTCTCAGGTCAAAACCTTGATGCGTAAATATCAGGCAGACTATTTTATGACGCGAACTACGCATCAGCTGAAGCTGTCTGTGGCCTATCGTAATAGTGAATATATTCTGTATGTCAGACAGAAGGCACAAACTAATAGTTCTATAGAGGACAGCTCAACCAGCCAATCTTTCCCAGTCCCGAACAACCGCACGGCAGCAGCTCCGAGATGCTCGGCAAAAGTTTCGGCTCCTCAAACAATTAAGATTACGCCAACAACAATCAGCAATCCCCAGAGTAAAATCATGGCTGCTCCTGAATGCAACATCTGTTACGTCAGAGCTTTACATGATTTTTGTTTGAATACAGCAGCTGTTACAATTTTGTTATGTTGAGTTGATTTGGAAAAGCAAAAGGTGAAGCGAACCCAGCCTTATCAGCCGTTTCTGCTGCGTATTCTGCATGGCCTCACGGGTCTTTTTTTAATTGCTGCAATTCTGACGGCCTTCTGGACTTACGATACTTATGATGGCCGATGGGGAAGGATTCCACTCTCCGCCTATCCAGAAATTGAAGGACTGCACGGCACGTTCGGGCTATATACCCTGCTGATATTTCCGGCATTCGTGCTTTATTCATTTCATCGTGGTCAGAAGCGGTTGGTTCAGCCTGACTCATTGGCCAAACTGACTCAGGCCGGGAAGCCAATTTGGTGGTACACAATAAACCGATTCACAAATACATTTGCGCTGCTCGCGCTAACGTTTGCTCTATTCAGCGGTAAAATGATGGACGAAACTTGGCTACCCCAAGGAGAACTGCATCATGCTTGGTACTATGCTCACCTAATTTCTTGGCTGATCATGCTGTTCTCAATTGCGCTACATCTGCTGCTCAATGCTCGCGTTGGCGGGGCACCCTTGCTATTATCGATGCTGAACTGGCAGTTTCGCGAACCAGATAGCCCCAAGTTCTGGAGCGCTCATATTGCTAACGGCTGGTCAAGTATCCGTTCAGGGGCATGGGCAACCAAACTACAATCACGGCAAACTAGATCAATTCTGCTGCTGCTAGAGTTCGGGATTCTCATGAGTCTGCTGGCAGCTTGGATTATTCCGCTCTTCAAGTAGCTGCTTGCTTTGTGTTAGTTAAACCTGATAGTGATGCTTGATCGAGCTTGGAGACTGCTAATCTACCGTATCCTGTCTCAGCCATCAACGCAGAGAGTCTATGTATGGCGAAAGCTAGCGAAAACTAAAAAATTGGGGCAGACTGTATTTGCAGCAGTCTGTCTGTTTGCTGCCTCTGCGGGATAGTTTACAGCCTCAGCTAGAGAACTTAAAAACAGAAATCGTAGAACGCGGAGGTGAAGCCGATTTACTCACTATTACCATTGCAGACGATCAGCAAAATGCAAGACTCATTGAGCGATTTCAGCAGCAGGCAGAGAGCGAATATAAAGAATTTTTGGGTCGCTGCCGAGACTTTCATCAGGAATTGAAATACGATATTCTGACTCTATTAAAATGTGAAACATTGCTGAGACTTAAGCGCTGAGATTTTACGACTTCCCCTCTGACTAGGTTTTATCCTCACCGTTGCTCTTTTCAAAATGCATGAGTGGAAAGGGCGTCGCATTCTCATCTGGATAGAGCGCGCCCTCAAATCGGCTCACCACAATATGCGTAGGCTGCCAAGGCGGCGACCAGTAGAGATCTTGGATCACGGTTGGCAGGATTTGGGAGGCTTGCTCTGGAGCAAAATCTGGAGCAAAGTTGTAAAACTGGATAAGCCCCAAATTGCTCGTTCCCACCACTTCTGGCCCCTCTTGAATCCAGCGATTGCGCCAGAGCCAGCTTAATCCATGCCAGAGTCGCCCAAACAGACCCCGCCGCTGCGGCTTCAGCCAGCCGACTCTACCCCAAGGCAAGCTGCGGGCAGGCTGACGACGAATCCACTCAACCCGGTACTGCCAGTCGGGGAGCGAGGCGGGCTGGGCGGCAGCGAGCATCCAAGCGGGCTGCCGAAACGGGCGAATTTTTAGCGGCTCAATCGGCAGATGATCTGTGGGGGGGCGCTGCTGCCATTGCCTGCCGCTCAGGCCAGACTGCACCTCCCATAGCTCCGGCATCTGACGCCAGCCCGCCCATTCTTGGGGCGATTCTGGCAAGAGCGCTTTCAGCTTAGTCTGCACCAGCAGGGTTTTAAATTCGGCATTTTTGAAGGCGCTAGAAGTGAGCTGCATCAGCACCTGCGCTTTGGCCTTGCCCTGATTTTGGATTGCCTCAGCCGCCTCTGTCCAGTAGTTGAGTCTGGCCGCAAACCCATAGTGAATGTCACCCGAAAGCACCACCACCCGATCACGCGATTCAAACAGCGCGGCCAGCAGCTCTGCCAACGCAGCCTTATGCAAATTCCAGGCGTCTCCCACATCGTTATCAAAGACTTTGCCTTGCTTCAGGCTGAGCCTTTGCGCCCAGTCAATCAGCCGCAGATGGATTAAATTAGTGGGGGCGACCACCAGCGTTAGCAGATGCTGAGCCTGACTCTGACGCAACGGCAGTCGAATTTGCTGGTCAAAGGCCGTATGGCAGAGCAACCTGGGCGGAGCCAAGTTTTCTGCGGCAATGGGGTAGCCGCGCCAAGTGCGGCTATCTAGCACAATCACTTCATGGCAAGCGCTCTGGATTTGGTAGTGCCATTGCAGGCTGTCGGGGTGATGGTCAAGAATCCAAACCTCTTGGTCACGGCGAAACTGCGGCATCCCGTCTGGCAGCGTTGCAGGCAGTCCCAGCCAGCCAGCGATTGACGCCGCTGCCGCAGGGGCAGCTCCGGCAGCGGCTGACCAAGCGACGGCAGCTTGCAGCAGCTCTGCACCCAAATTCCCTGGCTCAAACTGCTCAGGCGTATTGCCCCAGGCTTGAGCCAGCGCATAGGCCAGCAGGGCATTTTGTACAACCTGCCGCCCCAGCGGCTTCCCTAACACAAGCTCACACCAAGCTTGGTTTAAATACCAGTCATCACTCACATCGTGATCATCAAAAACCATATAAGTCGCAATATTCGCCAGCGAGCGCCGGACTTTCCAAAGTGGTCGCAAGAAGTTTCCCAATGCAGACACTTCTGCGTCCCAAATTTTAATTTTTTGCGGGTCACGATAGCGTTCTTTACCAGGTGGAAAGCCGAGCTGCGGCCAGAGCACAGGCGACCAAGCAAACAGATAGGCCGTGCAATATTCGCCAAAGCTGAGCAGATGGCTATTGGTTCGGTCTGGTTTATGGGGCATTCCAGCCGTAAAGCCAGCTAGATTTTCAGCAACGCTGCTGCGCTCTCCGGGCGGCAGATCCTGTGCTTTTAGCGGCGGTACGGCAGCAGTAGGGCTGGGATGAGTCGGTAAAGTTTCCGCCCAGCCCAGCAGCGTATCGCCTGCGTCCGTTAAGGTAAATAGCCAGGGATCGCAGACATCATCGCCGTAAATTTGGTCGCCAGTACAGAACAGCTGCTGCGGACGCTGCGGTGGCGACTGCGCCGAATCCTCTAGCAAATCATCTAGAATCACTAGCGCATCAATGCCGCCCCCATGCGTCTTGCGGCAGGAGCCATGCATAATTTTGAGATCGTTCACATCTGCTGGCGGCAGCAAGAATGTCGGCAGCCCATGCTCAAAATAGCTAATGGGTACTAGCGGCGCGTGATCTGTATTCAGCGCCTGATGCAGCCGCTGCGGAGCGACATTGACTCCGCTAAAGCTTAGATCGTAGGCATAAATTTGACCAGGCTCTAGACTCTGCCCAGTTTTGGCTGTCACCGCCACCAAATGCAGATGCTGCCCAATTGCCACCGTAGAGCGCTGCCCTTGTAGCTGCAAAGCGTCAATTTCTAGGCCGTTGCCCTGTTCGGTCGCATAGATTCGCAGCGTCACTTCGCAAGCCTGACGCAGCGCCAGCCAGACTGTGACTGAAGTTGACTCTGTGCGGCGCAGAACTGGGCCAGCTAGCACCAGCGGAAGTTGATTGAGCCGTTCACGCAGGGGAATCCAGGCCATAGTGTGAGCTTTTAATTCAGTAAAGTCACAGAGTTCTAGTTTAGCCGACTAGCTTTAGACAAAGACCCCACTCTAGATAGATATCTTAGCAGCAGCCTATTGATCAGTTTGGCCAAATTATGAAGCAATGCGCCAATCCTGATCAGGCATGATCGCGAAAGAATTGACTCGATACTGAAACGCTCAAAAATACATGAAGAGAATAAAGCAGGACTCAAATTTATTTAAGACTTGGGTAAAGTATTTGCTAACATCTGGCTCTACCAACCCCAAGCGCAGGTTGGCAATGCCCCAGGCTCAGGTAAAATTGAGGGCAGCTCTCTCATTGCGCCCCTTATGTATGGCAATCGCGGCAAAACCTTTCGAGTCGGTAATTTTAACCTCTGTAATTTGGCGCTGCCCAATACCGTGTTTTATCGGCGTGAATATTACAGCAAGGAAGACTACGCCCGGAAAGTGGCCTGGAGCGCTCAGCAGCTAGACCGAATGCGCGCCGATGTGGTCGGGTTTCAGGAAGTCTTTCATCCCGAAGCCCTGCAAGATGTGCTGGATCAGAGCGAATATTGCCGCGACTTTCACCTGATTGCGCTGCCGCCTGCCGACGATACGCCAACAGTGGCTTTGGCCTCGCGGTTCCCGGTTTTGGGTCATGAGTACATTACGCAATTTCCGGCAGCAGCGCGGCTCGATATTCGCGGAGCCAAAATGCCGCTGAGCTATTTCTCGCGGCCTGTGCTGAGCGTCAGGCTACAGCTGAGTCAGTCAGTTGAAACTGCGGTCTATGTGGTGCATCTCAAGTCAAAGCGCGGCATCATTCCGCAGGATGCCGACAAATACGACCCGGTAGAAATTGCCAAAGGGCAGGCGCGCTCTTTAATGCTGCGGGCAGCAGAGGCGATTGCGCTGCGGGTGCTGATGTTGGAACAGCTGCAAAATCGCGACTATCCGGTGCTGCTGCTGGGCGACTTAAACGACGGCAACCCCGCCGTCACCTCGCAGATTATTTCGGGCGAGCCGCCGCACCGCCGCCTAGAGCATGACTTTAAGCGCGAAATTTGGGATGTGCTGCTCTATCATGCCAAAAATATCCAGGCGCGCCAGAGCTATGATGACTACCTCTATACGCATCTGCACAACGGCCACTACGAATGCCTGGATCATATTATGGTCAGCCAGGAGTTTGTTGCCCAAAACCCAGAGCGCATTGGCAATGTGGTCTATGTCTCAGTGTTAAACGACCACCTGCTGGATGAGACTCTGAGCGATGAGTACATCCCCAAATGGCAGTCCGATCACGGCCAGCTCGTGGCGGCGATTGAGCTAGAGCGTGATCAACGCCCGCGCCGAGTGCTGTCAGTGAAGCGGCGTCAGGTGATTGAAACTGAGGTCTCGGATGGCAAGGTGACGAAAAAATCTCACGAATCCATTCTGCGAGTCGAGCAGGTCGAATAGGGGCGAGATGGTATTACGATACTGAAACTGATTTGTAGACAGCCTCCTGCCAAAAGCTTATGCCCGATTTCTCTCAGTCTCCAGAAGCTGCCTTAGATAGCCCCAGGTCACTTGACCTCAAATCCTGGTTCAAGCTGATTCGCTCGCATGTCCTGACAAGATGGATATTGCTGGCGGCGCTGGTGCTGTTTGCGGCCAGCACCGTTCGTCATCTCATGCTGATCTCGACCGGGTTTGATCTAGGCATCTACGATCAGGTGGCCTATTTGCTCAGTCGCGGCAAAGCGCCGATTTCGTCGTATTTGGGCTTTCATCATCTGGGCAACCATGCTGCCTATTCGTTCTATCTGCTGGCGATTCCATACTGGATTTATCCCTCGGTCTACTGGCTGTTTGGGATGCAGGCAGTCTGTCTGGCTCTGGGAGCCTTGCCCACCTGGATGCTAGCCCGACAGGCAAGCTTATCACAGGCATTGGCCAGCGCCATGGCGGCAGTCTACCTGCTGCACCCAATTGTATTTAACGTGAACATGTTTGACTTCCACCCAGAGGTAATGGCGCTGCCGGTGATTCTGCTGTTGATCTGGCTGGCAAGGGCTGACGATCTGCCGCCCGCTCGCCGAAAGCTGTGGTTTAGCGTCGCGCTGGTTTTTGTGCTGGGCTGCAAGGCATCGCTGTCAATTACGATGGCAGCAATGGGGTTCTGGCTGCTGCTGTTTGAGCGGCGGCGGTGGTTCGGCACGCTGGCGCTGGTGGGTGGCGTCGGCTGGTTTTTGGCAACAACACAGTGGATGATTCCAGGCTTTAGCGGCGCTGAGGCGGCGGCGCTGGGGCGATATCAGGAGCTAGGCGGCGACTCGGTGCTGGCGGTGGCCAAAAATCTGGTTTTAAATCCTGGGTTTCTGCTGCAAAAAATCTTGACCCGAGCTTCACTGCCAAATATTGCAGTGAAGC
>CASBQH010000494.1 GCA_949127695.1 Synechococcales cyanobacterium PMM_0073 | reverse complement strand
GATAGTACGTGCCGCGATTGTCTTTGAAGGTTCGCCAAAGCTGCGGCTCTTGGCAGGCTAGGTTGGTGGCAGGTAATGACAAACTGGCAATCACTTCTCGATCACCGGTTATAAACCGCACGCAGTAGCTCTGGCCTGCTAGACTCGCAAGCAGCTTAATTTCGATTGGAGTCAGCTGCTGATCAGGTTGATCAATGGGCTGGACGCAGTTGGCTGAACCCAAGCATAGATTGGGTATCCGCTGCTGAGCGTTGGCATCTAGCTGGCCGGGTTGTTGGAGCGCCGGTCTAATCTGGTTGGCCAGCCGCACTGAGAGCTGCTGCATTTGCTGGACAAGATTTAGCCAGCGGGCATGGACGAACATCCGATGAATTGCCAGCCCGCAAACCAGCAAAATCAGCGCCATGACGCCGGTATACCAGGCGGCTAATCTACGCCGAGAGAGCCGAAAATGAGGGTTTTGCGACTGGTTAAACATGGCGGCTTAGACATAGTCAGGGTTGAGGCGATAGCCCATGCTGGGCAGGGTTTCAATTAAATCTGAGCAGCCTTGATCGGCCAGCTTGCGCCTGAGTAACCGCATCTGGGCTGCGACCACATTGCTGCCCACCTCAGATCCTGACTCCCAGAGCTGAGCCAGCAGCTGATCTTTGGTAACAATCTGGCGGGGATGGCTCATGAAATATTCCAAGAGCTGAAATTCTTTGTTGGTGAGCAGAATTAAAACCGACTGCGCTGCTTGCTGGTAGTAGACTGTGCGCTGAGTATAGTTGAGCAGAACTGGCCCTAGCTGAATCTGCTGGGTTTGCAAATCGGGAGATCGCCGCTGTAGCGCCCGCAGCCTTGCCAGCAGTTCTTCCATCTCGAATGGTTTGACCAGATAGTCATCAGCTCCGGCATCCAGTCCGGCGATCCGATCTTGCAGCCGATCGCGGGCGGTCAGCATTAAAACGGGCAGCTGATTCTGATGCTGACGCAGCCGCTGGCAGAGTTCAAGGCCCATCATGCTGGGCAGCATCCAGTCAAAAATTGCCAAGCTGTACTGCATCCACTGAGCCTGCAAAAACTCCCAAGCTTCAGCGCCGTCCTGCGCCCAGTCCACAATGTATTTCTCCTGCTTCAGCGCCCATTTAATCGCGGTGCCCAAGTCAGGTTCATCTTCGACTAGCAGAATTCTCATGGCGCAATTTTGTTCAGAGCAGCTAACTCAATTGTCACCAAGATTGGGCTGAAATCCAACGCCAAAAATTTCTCTGAGTGCCAACAAGCGCAAAATAGATACCTAAGTGCTAGTTACGTCAAGATGGCGGGAACCCTTGATTTGAACTTTGAACGCGCTGCTCAGGCAGATGATTCAGCACTTATCCTGAGATTCGGCGATATGCCGGCAGCTTTAGCGATGCAGGCATGATCTAGATCCCAATCTGGAAACCGATTCAGGCAATCTGTAGGCGATCTCTGGCTAGAGCGATTCAGGGTTTGGGTTGTTTTTGATCTGGCTCAGCACCTAAGCATCTATGACAGCTTCAATTTTTCCACTGCCCCCTCAAGATCACCCCACTCATCGCGCTCCTAATAGCGCTATGAAAGTGAGCACTGTGAATCTACCTGCTGCGACTGTGACTGCTGCGACTGTGACTGCCGCGACTGTGACTGCCGCGACTGTGACTCGTCATGAATCTGCCTTAGAAACTACCGCGCTCAGGTCGCCTGAGATTAGCAGCCTAACCCCAACTAAGAAAGCCTTCTCCAGCTTTTTAGCACCCCTAACTCAGGACAGCTTTAAGCAGGTCGTGACTGACGTGGAGCAGCGGCTGCGGGTGGTGAACCAGACGCTTTCGATTTTGGATGATGTGCTGGAGTCGCAGGGCTTTGATGCCATCCTGAACGAAATGCTGCGCTCGATTACGCTCAAAACGGGAGAGCTGCTGAATGCCGACCGCACGACAATTTTTTTGCTGGACGAAGAGCAAGACGAACTCTGGGCAATTGTGGCCAAAGATGAGTCGGGGGCAAACCTAGAGCTGCGCTTTCCCAAAACAGTCGGGATTGCCGGAGAGGTGGCCACCCGTCGCGAGGTGGTGAATATTCCTTATGATTTCTACCAAGACCACCGCTCGACAGCCGCTCAGGAATTTGACCGCAAAAATAGCTATCGCACTTACTCCATGCTGGCGCTGCCGCTATTAGACGAGCAGGACAACTTGGTGGCAGTCGTGCAGCTAATTAACAAGCTGAAGCCCTTGCATGATCCGCTGGCTGCGCTAGAAGAAAAAATTGATGTCGCCGGGTTTACGGCTCATGACGAGCAGGTGTTCCGCGACTTTGCGCCGTCAATTCGGCTCATTTTGGAGTCTTCGCGCTCGTTTTATAAAGCCACCCAGCAGCAGCGTGCCGCTTCGGCCTTAATGAAGGCGACCAAAGCCCTCAGCCAGAGCAGCCTGGATCTTGAAGAGACGCTGGCCAAAGTGATGGAAGAGGCCAAAGCGCTGATGCAGGCCGACCGCAGCACGCTCTGGCTGCTAGATACCGAGCGCCATCAGCTCTGGACAAAGCTGCCGATTAACGGCCAAATGCAGGAAATCCGCATCCCAATCGGGGCAGGCTTTGCCGGACAGGTGGCCACCACGGGCGAACCGGTCTTGATTCCATTTGATCTCTACGACCATCCCAACGCCGAAATCGCCAAGGAAACCGACGACCGTACCGGCTACCGGACTTGCAGTATGCTCTGTATGCCGGTGTTTAACGCTGACGGCGAGCTGATTGCGGTAACGCAGCTGATTAACAAGCGCAAGCAGGGCGACTTCCCTGACTATGACCCGGCCAGCTACCCCGAAGCGCCAGACTGCTGGAGAGCCAGCTTTAATCGAGGCGATCAGGAATTCATGAAAGCCTTTAACATTCAGGCTGGGGTTGCGCTACAAAACGCCAAGCTGTTTGACACCGTGAAGCAGCAGGAGCAGATGCAGCGCGATATTTTGCGGTCGCTCTCGAATGCCGTAATCTCCACCGACCGCGCCGGACGGATCATTGCCGCCAACGAAAGCGCGAAGCGACTGCTGGGCTTGAGCGAATCTGAGTCGCTGCAAGACAGGCTGGTGGTCGATCTAATTCGGCTAGAGCAGGGTGATTTTCCACATTGGTTTGCGGCTGCGCTTCAGCCCACTGACGAAAAGAGTCGGCAGCAGTATTATCCTGATCAAACCCTGCTGCCGCTGACCGGGCAAGAGCAGCACTGCATTCACCTTTCAATCAACAGCATTGCGGACGCCAACGATCCGGGACGGGTATCGGGGGCGCTGGTGGTGATGGATGACATTAGCGACGAAAAGCGGCTGAAAAGCACGATGTATCGCTATATGACGCAGGAGCTAGCCGAGCAGCTGCTGAACAGCGGCGACGCCAAGCTGGGCGGCGACCGCAAGGAAGTTTCGGTGCTGTTCTCAGATATTCGCAGCTATACCAGCCTGACTGAGAGCATGGAAGCCGAAGCAGTGGTGGCGATGCTGAACGAATATTTTGAAACGATGGTAGATGCCGTGTTTGCCCATAAAGGCACGCTTGATAAATACATTGGCGATGCGATTATGGCGGTGTTTGGCTCGCCGCTACCGCTGGAAGATCACGCCTGGATGGCGGTGCAGACGGCGCTAGAAATGCGGAGTCGTTTGATAGCATTTAACGCGGAGCGGCCAGAAAACCGCAAAATTCGGATTGGCATGGGGATTAACTCAGATTCGGTAATTAGCGGCAATATTGGCTCTAGCAAACGCATGGAGTTTACGGCAATTGGCGATGGCGTCAACCTCGGCTCGCGCTTGGAGGGGGCTAGCAAGCAGTATGGCTGCGATATTGTAATTAGCGAAAGCACCTATTTGCCCTGCGCTGATCGGGTTTGGGCGAGAGAGCTAGATCGAATTTGCGTCAAGGGCAAGAGCAATCCAGTCAGCATTTATGAACTGGTGGAGCTGCGGAGTCAGCCGCTGGATCAACGCAAGCAGCAGGCGATTGAGCTGTATCACGAAGGACGGCAGCATTATCTCAACCGCAATTTTGTCCGGGCGATGGGTGCATTTGGCACCATTCTGCAAGAAATTGATCACCAGGATAAAGCGGCACAAATGCATCTAGAGCGCTGCAATCACTGGCTGAGACAGCCGCCCACTGACGCCGAATGGAGTGAGGGAGTTTGGACGCTGAAGGAAAAATAGGCTGGTCTTGATAGATGCTGGTTTTTGAAGTTGCGCTTAACTGGATCAATCAATCAGCTGGTTGTGGTTTTGTTCAAGCTGCTGCCAGAGCCGCTGGATCTGCTCAAATGACTCGGCGGCAGAAAGCTTGCCGTTGGTTTGCAGAGCGCTGATTGTGCTAATCCGCTGAGAGAATTCTTGCAGGTTAGCGTTAAGTAGCAGATTTTTGGGACGAACAGAGCCATGATAGCGGCTGCGCGGAAACAAAAAGCTGGATCGATCGTTCATTAAGTCTGATTCCTACTGATTCAATTTCTACCGAGCGTTAATTGGTGTTCTTAAAGTGCCTCAACGGCGCTTCAATTAGATCTTTTAACTTTTTCTTAATCCAATCTTAATCAATTTGGCTAGATCTGCCTCCACCATTTGATGTACTTTCACGAAGCAGATTTCAGGCTTTTGGGTTCGGACTTTTGGCCTGAGCGGATAATAGCGACTGGAGTTCATGCATCAGCTCGTTCTCTTCTTGGCGCAGAGCCTCTAGCCGCTGCATAACTTCCGAGAGGCGACTGGCTGGGGGTGGCTGGACGGCAGGAAAAAATGGGCGCAGCAGCAGCAGCCCGCTCCACCAGATTCCCTGCACCAGCCAAACGGGCAGCTTGAGCAAGGCTAGCCAAAAGCGTTCGGTTAAGCCCGCCACCGCTCGCAGCAGCCCCGCGAACAAAAATATTGCTGATAAAACAGCAGCCAGCAGCCAGAGCGGATGCGAAGCCAGCCAGAATGCCAGCGGATGTTGAGCCAACCAGGTTTGAAATGGGGCGCTCAGCGCTTTTTGAACGCTATCGATGAAAAACTGCGCCTGACTGTTCCAGTCAAACATTACGCTCCCAGCGCTCGCTGCATCTGCTGTTCAATCACCTGTCGCTGCTCTGCGTCATAGCCCCAGCGCGTCAAAAAGGCTTGATAGGTGCCGCTGCCTGTAGCCGCTGCCTCACGCATCTGGGCTGCTTGTTCAGACACTTCGGCCATCTGGACTTTTTGAATCAGCTGAGCCGTGCGAACCTGCACCCGATCTGAGCCTTGCGCCATCGCTTCGTTTTGGTTGCGGCGATGCGCGATTGCCATTGCCGCCGACATGGCCAGATTTTTTACCAGCAGCTCTGGGACGATTTGGGGTGAAGCTTGCAGGGCGCGAATCACCGCCTCAGAAGGCTGATCCGCCAGCGGGCAGTCATCGGTGAGGTAGGTGACAAAAAAGCCGCGTGCCCCGTTGGCGCTGCTCAGCAGATCGCTCAGCGTCGCTTCGAGTTCGGCTTCTGAGATTTGATCGGCCTGCATCTGCGTCATTAGAGACTGGGTGAAGGCAATCGCCTGCTCAAATGTGATCGCCTCTGGGACTGAAATTGCGGTCATATCGCTCAAGACCCCGGTAATTAACGTTAGAATTCAGTGTGGGTAGTCCAACTGTACTGCCCTAGCGACTGCCCTGGCGTAAGACAAACAATGGCAATTATTTCTTCTCGGCCACAGCCCCCTGACTCAAATTCTAAGGCTTCCAATTCTAAAGCTTCCAGTTCTAAAGCTTCCAGTTCTAAACCAGAATCTGAAGCTGCGGCAGCTCAGCAAACGGGGCAATCCGCCGATCTGACGTTTAACTGGAAGACTGAGCGACTGGCCAAGCTGCAAGCCAGCCCGACTGAGACAGACGAGACGCTGCTCGAACCCGATGCCAAGCTGGATGAAGTCGGCAAGCAGGAAGAAAAGATCCGCCCGCAGCGCTTGAGCGAATATATTGGCCAAAAGTCGCTGAAAGAAGTGCTAGATATCGCCATCCGCGCCGCGCAGTCGCGCCAAGAAACGCTGGATCATTTGCTGCTGTACGGCCCGCCCGGTTTGGGCAAAACCACAAT
>CASBQH010000493.1 GCA_949127695.1 Synechococcales cyanobacterium PMM_0073 | reverse complement strand
GATCAGTTCATAGAGCCATGGCAGGGATCAGCATTGAGTTAGACGAGAAAATTGCCAGCATAAACCGAACCATCAGTAAAGATTTCCTCAACGAAAGTTTGCAATATTTAAACAATGTTGTTACATTTCAGAGGAACTCTCTACGCCGCCGCTCCTCAAAACCATGCTATTTGGCATTATCCCTTCCGCACCGCTTCGGAATGTCTCGCGAGTTTATCACCTCAAATCTCGCCTCGACTGGGGAGAACCTGCCCTAACGATTATTGACGTGCGGGAGCGCTCCGAATTTCTGTTTAGTCATATTCTGGGCGCAATTAACATGCCAACCCCAGAGCTAGTTGAGCGGGTGCGAGCAGCGCTAGAGCTAGATCGCGATATTTACCTGTACAGCCACACTGATGAAGATACCGCCGCCGCCGCCGAGCAATTGCGGCAGGCTGGGTTCCGCAATGTCTCGGAAATTCAGGGCGGACTGCCCGCCTGGAAAGCGATGGGCTACCCCGTTGAAAAAGGCTTTTCTGCGGTGGCATAGCGCTATGATCAAGCCACCGCTTTGGGAAGATCAAGCATGGGGCTGTGGCAGAAGAGCTGGATAAAAAGGATTCAAAACTGGCTGGTGATCGCAATTGCAACGCTGGGGTTGGCGGGTTGTGACCCTAGCCAGTTTCGGACTCAGGCGGCTCAGGTGCCAAGACTGGTCGTGACTTCTACCAGCGATCCCAAAACCTTTAACTACATCACCAGCGACGAAGCTAGCTCTGGTGAAATTCTGGCCTTGATGTACGAGGGGCTGCTGACTACAAATGGCGTCACGGGCGAGCTAGAGCCAGGGCTAGCTGAGTCTTGGGAAATCTCGCCAGACCAAAAACGCATTACCTACAAGCTGCGCGAAGGGTTGAAATGGTCGGACGGTGAGCCGATGACGGTGGACGACGTACTGTTCACCTACAACGAGATTGTCTTTAACGAAAAAATTCCCACCAGCGTGGCCGATATCTTTCGGGTGGGTGAGCAGGGCTTGTTCCCCAAGGTGACAAAAATAGACGAGCAGCGGGTCGAATTTGCCTCCCCCGAACCGTTTGCGCCATTGCTGCGATTTGCGGGCGGGGCGTTTCTGCCCAAACATGCCCTAGAGAAATCGGTGCAGAGCTTGGATGATCAGGGCAATCCGCAGTTTTTGTCTACCTGGGGCACAGATGTCGAACCTAAAAAGCTGATTGCCAGCGGGCCCTACCGACTCAAGAGCTACCAGCCCGGAGAGCGGGCGATTTTGGAACGCAATCCCTACTACTGGCGACGCGACGCCCAAGACAACCCGCAGCCCTATATTGAGCAGTTTATCTTTCAGTTTGTCGCCTCAGATGATGCGGCGCTGGCGCAGTTTCGGGCGGGCAGAATTGATATGGAAGGGATCACGCCGGACTATTTTCCGCTGGTAAAGCGAGAAGAGCAGCGGGGCGATTTTAGGATTTACAACGGTGGCCCAGCGCTGAGTTCGCAGTACATTAGCTTCAACTTAAATCAGGGCAGGCGCGATGGTCAGCCGCTGGTGGATCCGATCAAGTCAGGCTGGTTTAATAACCTAGCCTTTCGGCAGGCGGTGGCTCATGCGCTCGATCGCTCAACGATGATTAACAACATCTATAAAGGCTTGGGAGTGCCGCAGCATTCGGCCATCTACATTCAAAGCCCCTACTACTTCCCGCCCGAAAAAGGTCTACCCACCTACGAATATGACTCAGCCAAGGCCAAAGCGCTGCTGCTGGGCGCAGGCTTTACATATAGCGGCGACAAGCTCACCGACGCCGCAGGCAATCCGGTACGGTTCACGCTGATTACCAATGCGGGTAACAAGATCCGCGAGGCGATGGGGACGCAGATTAAGCAAGATTTGGGCAAAATCGGCATCCAGGTTGACTTCCAGCCGATTGCCTTCAACACGCTAGTGGGCAAAATGTCGGATAGCCTTGACTGGGAAGCAATTTTGCTGGGCTTTTCGGGCGCGGGCGTGGAGCCAGACGGCGGGCGCAATATCTGGTCGCCTGCTGGCCGACTGCATATGTTTAACCAGTTGCCAAGTCCAGGACAGCCGCCTATTGAGGGCAGACAGGTTTCAGATTGGGAAACTGAAATGGGCCGACTCTATGTGAAGGGTGGCCAAGAGCTAGATGACCAGAAGCGCAAGGCGATCTATGCCGAGGCGCAGGTGCTGGCTCAGCAGTATGTGCCGCTGATTTTCTTGGTCAATCCGCTCTCGCTCTCAGCCGTCAGAAACCGGATTCAGGGGGTCGAATATTCGGCCTTGGGCGGGGCGCTCTGGAATATTCACGATCTGAAGCTAGCGGCGGATCAGAGCTAAGCTCCGGCTAAACCTCACCGGCCAAAATCTGCTTGCTCAGCATCTGACCTGCCGCATCTATCTCATAGATAATTGGGACGCCAGTGGCTAACTCCAGCAGCGGAATTTCGGCCTCGCTCAGGTTTTCCAGGTGCATAATAATGGCGCGCAGCGAGTTGCCGTGAGCCGCCACCAGCACCGTTTCGCCATCCTGCAAGTGAGAGAGAATTCGCGACTTAAAAAACGGCACGGCTCGCGCTACCGTATCGGCCAGACTTTCGCCACCCGGAGGCTTCACCGCAAAAGAGCGCCGCCAGAGCCGCACCTGCTCATCGCCATACTGAGCCGCAGTTTCGGCCTTATTCAGCCCCTGCAAGTCACCATAAAACCGCTCGTCCAGCGCCTGCGACGGAAATACCGGAATTTCTTCGGCTGGATCTCCGGCATGGTGATCCCAGCCGTGCCAGTTGGGGTCATCCGCATCATGGTGCAGCACCGGACTCTTGCCCTGATTGATCACGCCATCTGACTCAACCAGACAGACTAGCCCCGTCTGGATGGAGCGAATCAGCAGGCTGGTAAAGCAGAGATCAATTGAGTAATGCTTCAGCTTTTGCGCCGCCAATGCCGCCTCGGCCAGCCCCTGATGGTTCAGCGGCACATCCACCCAGCCCGTAAATTTGTTGGCCGAGTTCCAGGTGCTTTGGCCATGTCGAATCAAGATCAATTGAGCCATGTTGTCTAATGCTGAACTGCTAGCCCCATTGTCTTAGAAAGTATGCAGCTTGAACTGGTGGTAGACCCGCTCGCTAGATGTCACCGCAATCACGGCGGCTTTTGGGCGCTCGGAGGCCGCCAAGACTGCCGAATGGCCGGTGCTGGTAAAGGCAACAATCGCCTTCAGATTTAGCACTTGGTCAATCGCGTTGAGGGCTTCGCTGAGGGCGTGCGG
>CASBQH010000492.1 GCA_949127695.1 Synechococcales cyanobacterium PMM_0073 | reverse complement strand
TTGTAGAAGTGACATTTGAGTAATGCTAAACGAGCTTTCAGTGGTTTCAGATTTTCTCTCAGAACAACGAATCAGCCCTGCCACCTAACCGTGCTGCCTTGCTGCGCCACGATGCCAATTTTTTCAGCTAGCTTGCGGAACTCATTCACGGCAGGCGCTCAGCAATAGAAAATTCCGACCTCAGAAACTCATCGTATTTAAGTTGACCGTCCCGCCCTGTACCACCATGCCAATTTTCTCGGCTAGCTTGGCGTTATTTTGGATAATCGTTGGCTCCGCTTGAACTGCCGCTGCCGTAGAGCGCAGTTTTTGCAGCAAATCAGGTTCAGCTTTGACCAGCGCAGTCAAGGCACTGATCGTTTCTGCCAGCTCAGCATCAGTCGCAACCACAGCTTCAAGTTCCAAAACGGCTTGCCCAAAGTCTACAGGCTGGGCTTGCTCAATCGCAGCAGCTTTTGGCAAAGGTTTCTGCCAGATCAGCTGCCCCAGCTTGCCAATCTGCTGACTCACGGCTTCGCCCAGCTTTTCACCCGACTTTTCAACCGCCTTGTTGAGCATCAGCGCCGCAACCGCAATTGCACCAGAAGTAAGAGGTTCCATAGAAAATCACGACAGGGATACAGCAATTCTATGGGCTACAACCGCCAAACGCTAGTTTTCCGGCTGCGAGCTGCGTCATTTCGCCAATCTAGACCAGCATCTGCTCAAACCAGCTAGCTCCCGCAAAATTTGGCATTTCAGTGAAGAGAAACAGTGAGCAGTCCAGTTACATGGTGGTGTCAGAGCCTGTAGCTATTCTTCGACTCTTTCAATGAACTCTTCAATCGTCACAGCGGCTAGATTTAGCCCTGGCTGGTTTTCCACAGAACCAATCGCCCTCCTGCCTGGAAAACTGAAGGGCGACTGGCGCGTTCCCGAAAACTCAGGAGATGAAATTCATGATACCAGCAGAGCCGTGCCCAACGGCCTCAGATTTGGCTGCTCAGCTGAGCGGTGAGCCATCAGCCTACTTTCAGCGCCTGCATCCCTGGTGCATTGTCTGCCAAATCCCACCCATGCGTTTGCTAATCATCTGTCGCTTTCGCAAGCGCCCTGAAGCCGAAGCGCATCTAAAAATTCTGCAACAGCTCACGCCTGCTGCCCGCTATTTAATTTTGTTTGATCCTGCAAAATAAATTTGCCCCGATAGAAACTCACTCTATCGGGGCAAATCGCCATTCAGTTTGGCTAATATTCAATGTTCTTAAGCGCTAGAGGCTGGAGAGCAGACCGACCAAACCATGACCCGTCAGCACTTCGAGTGCCAGCAGCGAAACGAAACCGATCATCGCCAGACGACCGTTCAGCTTTTCGGCTTGGGGCGTAAAGCCAAACTCAGACTCCTCTGCCACGTACATTTTTGGCTCGATTGCGTAGTTGTTTAGTCTGCCCTGCTCTTCTGTAACCATGCCTTTCATAGCGCGCTCCCAAAACTTTATTAACTTATGTGACGAATAATAGCAGAAATATTAAGAATCCGCAACATTCTCTGAGATTAGCTCCAGAATCGCATCCGGTAAATCGGCTTCAGGCCGGGGCGAAGCCTCCTGCGCGATTGACTGCGTTGGCTGCACGACTAGGCTCACCGCCAGCACCCAGGCGATTCCTAGCATCCAGCCTGCCAAAATATCGCTGGGATAATGCACGCCCAAATACAGCCGCGTCCAGCCAATGGCCACCACAAACAGCCCGCCCAGCAGCCAGACCCAATGCCGCCAGGGCTTATGCAGCGTGAGCAAAATCAGCGCCGCCACAAACACTATGCTCGACATGGCATGTCCGCTGGGAAACGAAAAGTCAGCCAGCAGCGGATAGTCCCAGAGGCTAGGGCGGGCGCGATGCAGCCAGAGCTTAGCCAGATAATTTAGCAGTCCGCCGCCCAGCAGCGCCAGCAGCCAGTAGGTGAGCGACCGCCAGCGTCGGACAGAGAGCAGCCGCAGCCCAATTAATAGCGCTGCGGGGAACACGCCCAAATCTGTGCCAAAGTTTGTCAGGGTTTGAGCCAGATAGTCCAGACTGGGACGAGCGCTGCTGTGAATCGTGTTCAGGATGGCGATATCCCAGGCCAGACCGCCCTCCTGCCGCCAGATTTGCATGGCCAGAAATGCAAAAATCGCCAGCGGGAAAAAGATGCCGCACAGCAGCAGCAGCGACAGGCCGTTTTGGCTGAGCCACTGCTGCAAAAACTGGGCAAAAAACTGCGGTCGAGCTGCGTTAATCCGAGTCATGGATGGTCAGAAAACTTGATTAAGTTACGTTACAGACTAGGCTACAGCAATTTTATGGTGCTGTCTGCTGACTCTAGGAACTAAACTCGCTGCCTAATAAAGAACTATCTCTCGTGACAGATGCAGTCTGATTGCTCAGTTTTCTAAAGTTTGGAGGATGAACGCTTTAATCAAGGACAAATCTTATGTCGCCTCAAACTCAACCTGATCCAACCGAAATTGAAGCTACAGGTGCGCTTAGCGATCGGGCGGCGCTGCCGGAGCATCAGATGGCTTTTTTGGAAAAAGTGATGCTGAACGGCAATTTGCCCGATCCCTATGACGCCAGAGATTTAACTAATATGGTGTTCCGGATCATGCGCGATCTGATGACCACCGAATCGGCTGACCGGGTTGAGGCTGAGCTGCATGAGCCCGCTGTTGCCCCAGAAACGACAGATGTTAAAGC
>CASBQH010000491.1 GCA_949127695.1 Synechococcales cyanobacterium PMM_0073 | reverse complement strand
GTAGGCTCTGTGATGGCGATTGGATTTGTCAAGGACAAGACGCGGGTCAAAGAAGATACGGTAATTGGTTTAGTATTTACCGGCTTTTTTGCTCTGGGACTCGTCTTAATTTCTAAAGTCAAAAGCTCGATTGATCTGACGCATATTCTGTTTGGCAATGTCTTGGGCATTTCAGATGCCGATATTGTTCAGACTATAATTATCAGCGGCATTACATTGGTCACGCTCGCTGTTCTTCGCAAAGATTTAGTTCTATTTTGCTTTGATTCAACTCACGCTCGCTCCATTGGCTTAAACACAACGCTGCTTTATTATGTTTTGCTGTCTCTGTTGTCGCTCACAGCAGTTGCCGGACTCCAAACGGTTGGCATCATTTTAGTTGTAGCTATGCTAGTGACGCCGGGGGCAACTGCCTATCTGCTCAGCGATCGCTTTGATCATATGATCTGGATTGCGATGGCTTCAGGCATGTTTTCTAGCGTCATGGGCACCTATATTAGCTATCACATTGATGGAGCAACCGGGGGCTGCATTGTGGTGTTGCAGACGCTGCTGTTCGTGGTTGCAATGATTTTTGCTCCTAAGCATGGACTGCTGGCTCAGTCTAAGCAGTAGCCGCAGGGTGACTAGCTCGAACGGACGCTGGAAGCCGCTGCCGCCTGCGATCAGTTTTGGCGTTTTCAATCAGGCATAATCACTAATATGAACCCTCGAACCCGGCTCAAGCTGAATTCTGGTAGACTAAACGAGCTGGCAGATCCTCTGCTCAGGTGATTACTTGACAAAGCTTAAGTTTCTCGCGATCAATGCAGCTGTATTCTCACCTCAGCCAAACCGAACGTCAGCGAGTCAGCGATGGAGCCGTCGTTTCTATCCTTCATGGCGGCGATGCGCCCTGGCGGCTCTTGCTGCTGCTGCCCCAGCTCGGAGATTTTGACAGTCTAGAATATGCCTGGTGGTTGCAGCGAGAGGCGCAATCGCTTCAAGCCGCAGGGGTGGCTGTGCGGGCAGTAGGAATTGGAGACTGCGCTGCTGGGCAGCAGTTCTGTGCCTATACTGGCTTCTCTGCCGAGCAGCTATTTGTTGATCCCACAGCCGCACTCCACCAAGAACTCAATCTGTATCCGGGACTGTCGCTGAAGCTGCCTGCCCTGTCGGCGGCTCAGAATGCCTGGATTAACTTGCTCTTGATGTGCGCCGGAATTGGCAGCCCTGGGACGCTGGCTGAAGTCTGGCGGGGCTATCGCGGCGACCGCCAAGCGCCGCAGCTAATTGGCGACGCAGAAACTGTGAAAGCCGCACCGCTGCCCGCTCTCACAGGTGCAGCTTTCAAACTCGCAGGCGGCAGCGGCTTCCAGCGTCCGTTTGAGTTGGCTACCCTGCGGCTACGAAACATGACAGAAACGCTGAGCCACTGGAAAACCTACGTGCCAGATGCAGCCTACCTGACCCAGCGCGGTGCCACGTTTTTATTTGACGCCGAAGGAGCACTCTGCTACGAACACCGAGATCAAGCGATTCTGGGCTTTGCGGCTGATATGAGCAATCCACTCGCGGCTGTTTTAGCGCGGGTGAAGGCGTAGGCGTTGGAGTAGATGAGGCTGGAGCACTGGTAAGTTTGCTTAGGGAATAGTAGCAACTTAAAAGGCTCAAGTATTCCCTAAGCAAATTTCAACGCCTCAGCTGAATGATTCGGCTGAGGCGTTGTTGAAGCAGAGCACGAGCAGAGTAATTATCCTTTCAGCAGCGCCGCTACTAGCTGACGCCAGCTGCCAGAGGTACATTCAGCGGTACATTCAGCGGTACATTCATCGACACCACAGGCTGATCAATCAGCGTATCATAGGCATCCTCCAGCTCATGCAGCTGCGTCAGCATGGTATTATCGAGCAGATTCAGACGGCGTTCCTCGGCCTGTTGGTTAATCTCATGATCTTCCTTTTGCCGCACTAGCTCATCCAGCTCAGCTTTACGCGACTGAATATCGTCATTCATCCGCTTCACGACCTCCTGCTGATAGGTATCAAAGCATTCTTTCACAGCCTGATAGACTTGAAAAGACTGCTCCTGGGCAATTTGAGGCAGCAGCTTCACCAGCTCCTCCTTCATCGTTTGCACCACCTTGCGGCGCGCCAGCTCAGTCGAGAAGCTGCCCAGCCCCAGCCCCGCCAAGGCCATCCCCAACGGCCCCAAGAAAATGCCCGTCACGGCATAGACCAGCGTCGTCACTAGCACAGCTCCGCTAAAGTTCAGCAGAATCTGCTTCCAGTCAAACACGCCCGTCCCAGCCATAGCAATTGCCCCCACATCGCCTGTGGTCAGCGCATAGAGACCAACCGCCCATTTTGCCCATCCGGGAGACTTATCTTCTGCCTTCAGATCGGCATTCGGGATCACCTTCTGACCCGTCAGCTTTTCGGTCATCCGCTCGGTCACTTGGGCGTAGGTTTCGCCGTACTCAGTGGCACTTTTGGCCAAGCTGAGGAAAGAAACCTCCATTTCTTTTTGGGTGATCAGGCTCCAGGCGGCAATTTTGTCGAGCAAATAGCGCTCAAACGCCAGTCGCAGCGATGCCTCAAACTCTTGCCGCTTGCCCTTCTGCAAAAAGTCGAGAAATTTTAGCTCAGGCTGATAGCGCAGAAAGTCAGCTTCAAAGGTGCTGGCTAATCCTGGCAGATAGGCGCGAAAAGAGTTGGCGCTGGCGCTGGCCTGACGCTCCCCCACAATCCGAATCTCGTCCTTGAACTGATCGCGGATATTCACCAGCTGCTCAAACTCTGGCTGCACCGAGCGAATCTTTTGCCGCAGCTCCTGCATGTTCTCGCTCAGCAAGGGAATCCGGCGGTCGCAGGCTTCATGCACCCTGCGGTAGGCTTGACGTGCAATCAGCTTGGCCTGACGCAGCTCAGAGATTGCCCGCTCTTTGGTCAAAAAGTGATTCAGCGCTTTGATAAACTCCGAGAAGCCAGTGCCCTCCATTGAGCCGTTTTTGAGCTGTTGGCGCAGCGCGTTTAGAGCCGAAATTTCAAAGACGCGATCGGCGTAGCAATCTTCGCCTTCGATTTGGCAGTAAGGGGTAAGATTGGTTTTGAACACCTGGCGGACGCGCTCTTCTGCCGCCTGGAGCGCAGGAGCATCTTCTGGATCAATCAGCCGATTCTGGATTTCATCCCAGTGGTTGATCAAAAAGAAGACCGATAGCCCCCGATCTTTAATGTAGTTTTCTAGATAGCGCTGTTCACCCAATGTATAGGGCTGGGTTGCGCTTAGGACAAACAGCACAGCATGGCAGTTGTTAATGTAGCTCAGCGTCAGCTGGTTGCGCTGTTCGGTGTCATTTAAGCCGGGGCTGTCAATAATTTGCACGCCCTTTTCCAGCAGCGTCAGCGGCGACTGCACTGCCGCATAGGCGACATCAGGAAAGGCCGAGATGCCTTCTGCTTGCAGCTGTTTGGCTTCTTCTGGCGGAATCGTGTAGCGCTGCTTAAAGCTGTCAAAATCTAGCAGCTCTTGGCGACCATCCTTAAAATGTACCGTCACCTGACCTGATTCGCCATAGCTCAGCACTGTCAGCACCGCCGTGCAGGGGTTCACATCCGTCGGCAGCACGTTCTCGCCCATCAGCGCATTCAAAAACGTGCTCTTGCCTCGCTTCATGTCGCCCAGCACCAGCAGGCGAAATTCGCCCTCCGCCAAATTGTGGCTGACCAGATCCAAATCTTCAATCGTGCTATCCAGCCCCAGCTTGCCGGAGGCGGTTTCTCCCACTTGCTCAGCCTGCGTCAAGGTTTCTGAAATCCCGTTCAAATATCCTGAAAATTCCTGACGTGCTTTAGCAACTTTATCGAGGTCGTGAATAAAACTCTCAGCCTTGTAACCCATTGAGTCTCCTTAAAAAGGGTAAATAAATTATGTCAACTCCAGCGTTTTGCAGTCTATGCCACTGCAAAACCCTAGAACCATCGCTTGCTACTGTCAGGTGAATGCTTCTGTATTTTCTTGAGATCAGCCTTCTCAATCAGGAGAGCTGGAACGCGATTCCCAGAATGGTCGGGCTTGGCCTTGCTGCATTGCTTTCCAATCATGCAAAAGCCAATCTGGAAACGCCATCACCCGGTTGGATGAAGTTTGAATCCTGCGGTGCTGCGGCGATTGCAGCCGGATTTTGCTTAATCTTTCGCAAAACTACGAGCCTGCTGGTGCGGTCAGAGGTTACGCTGGGGGCAGGGTCGGTATCTGCTTTTTTCGTTTCTAGACTTCAGATCTGCATCTTTTCTGCTCATTCAGAGTCTGCTCATTTAGAGAAACGCCATGCCGAGTCCCCGCAATCGAACCAAGCTGATTGATTTAGGTGGGCTAAGCGCCCCGCTGCGCCCGCGTGGTCAGCTCAAAGCCAAACAGCCGCTGATCACCTACTCATTTCGGCTAGATCAGCGCAGCAGCCTGCAAACTAGCCTGAAGAAAATCGCCAAAGGCGCAAACCTGGATTTGGAAGTCTGGTCTGCGACAGGTCGGCTAGGCAAGTCTAAGAAACCTAAAAACCGAAGTGAGCAGCTGTCGTTCGGCGCTTTGGAGCC
This sequence comes from Synechococcales cyanobacterium PMM_0073, assembly GCA_949127695.1. Lineage (GTDB taxonomy): Bacteria > Cyanobacteriota > Cyanobacteriia > Elainellales > Elainellaceae > Elainella. The sequence goes on along the minus strand of CASBQH010000491.1, from coordinate 2,625 downwards.
GGGAACCTATGCCGTCAAGATTCGCAGAAAGCAGGGGCAAAGCAAGTATCAGCTGAGCCTAGTGGCAAATGCGCTTGATTCCTCAGCTCCCGGCACAAATCCCGGCACAAATCCCGGCACAAATCCTGGTACAACTCCCGGTACAGGCAACCCCAACAATCCGCCGCCCGTCCCGCGTGCGCCCAGCGATATCTTTCAGATGGGTGGCGCACCCGATGGCCGCAGCACCTATTTCAGCATCGACTTCTCGAAGCTAGATGACGATCCCAGAGCCGATTTTGGGCTGTTTCGGGGAGCTATCTTATCGGCTGCGGTTTCGGCGGGCGGCGATCCGGTGGCCTGGGGCAATCTGCCCGGTTTGCGAACCGACGACCCCAACCCCAAAGTCTTTTCGGCAAACAGTAGCATTACGCCATTTTCAGGCATCAAGGCGCTTGATTACCAGCCAGGAGACTTGATTTCATTTAAGAATGCCCTGGGTAAAACCGAGTTCCGCGCCATTTTGCTCAGCGATGATGGCTATCCCCTCTGCATTGGCCTTATTGCCACATCCAATGACAGCAATCTGCCCAACTCGCTCAGCTTGCTCAAGAGCACTTTAGCGATTGAAGGTAAAGTCACAGCCGTGCGGTTTGATCTGACGCAGCATGGCACAGATTTTAGGTCAAAGGGCTTGCAGCTAGAGACCGTCAGCCTATTTCCCTACATTAACTTTGCCTTCCGCTCTGATTATCTGATGCGCCCTGATGAGCAGAACTATACGCTCACCCAAAATCTCAGCCCCGATGGATCTAGCGTTGAATTTAGCTCTAGTCCGAGAAACTTTGGCGTGGTTGGCAATCAGCTGAGCAATACCATTACCGGCAACAGCGGCGAGAATCGACTGAATGGCTATGGCACCAGCTTGAGCGATATCAGCCAGTTTGATATTTTAATTGGTGGAGCGGGCCGCGATCGGTTTGTTTTGGGTGAGGGCAGCAATCCCTACTATGTCGAATCGGGCGATGGTTATGCGATCATTCAAGACTGGGAACCCGGCTTTGACAGCCTGCAAACTGCCTTTGTCACGGGCGGCAGCTATACCGTCAGGCATGTGGCAGTCGCCAACATGGGTGACTCCAGGCTAGATACAGAAATATACTATAACAATGGCAGCATTCGAGATCGGATTGCCATTCTGCAAGATATTGTTGATAGCCCTTTTCCAGTTGAGCCATGATGTTGTTTCAGGCGCGCCTTGCAGTCATTGGCATCTCTCTATTTGGCCTCTCTCTGCTAGAGCTGCTGGTCACGGCAGATGCCTCAGCCCAAATCCGGCCTGACCGCAGTCTGCCCAATCGCTCTGTGGTGCCGCCCAACTGCCGAGACTGCGAAATTACCGGCGGCACTAGCGCTGGCAGCAATTTGTTTCACAGCTTTCGGCAGTTTTCAATCCCAGCAGGCGGCAGAGCCTACTTCAACCAAGCTCCTGATGTCCAAAATATCTTTGCCCGTGTCACCGGCTCATCGCGCTCCGTAATCAACGGCATCCTCCAGGCCAACGGCAGCGCCAATCTGTTTCTGCTCAATCCCAACGGCATCACCTTTGGCCGCAACGCTGCGCTCAATCTGGGCGGCTCTTTTTTTGCCACAGCTGCCGACTCCGTTCGCTTCGCTGACCAGACTCAATTTAGCGCCAGCCAGCCCCAGCCCCTACTCACGCTCAGCGTCCCCACTGGCCTACAGTTTGGCTCACAGCCCGGTGATCTCACCAGTCGGGCTTCGCTGGCTGTGCGTCCCCAGCAAACGCTGAGCTTCAGCGCCAACGGCATCACCCTAAACCGCAGCAATTTGCTAGCCAACAGCGGCAGCATTGCTTTAGGCAGCGTCGCGCCTTTGGGTTTAGTGACGCTGATGCCAAATCGCGCTAGCTTCAGGCTGAGCTACGCAGGGCAGAACTTTAGCGATATCGCAATTGTGAATGGCAGCGTGATTAATACGGACGGCATTCCCAATAGCGCCACAATTGGCCAGCAGCAGGGCGGAACAGCGCAGCTGCTGGGGCAGAATATTCAGCTTGCGACCGGATCAAGCCTTTACTCCGTCACCTATGCAGGCCAAGGCGGCAGCCAGCGGTTGACGGCCAGCCGCAGGCTGAGCCTCAATTCGGCGGTGGTTGGCACGCTAGCGCAGGCCAGAGGGCGAGCCGGAAATATTCAGGTGCAGGCCGATCAGCTGAGGCTGGAAACTGGCGCAGACCGCAGCTTTTTGGCCTCCCAGACCCTGGCAGGCTCAGCCGGAGATGCCGGAGATCTGAGCATTCGCGCTCGCCAAATTGAGCTATCAGATGGCTCTCGGCTGGAAGCTTCCACCTTTGGCACAGGTCAAGGCGGCAATCTGGTGATCCAGGCCGAAACGCTGATTGTCAGCGGCTTTTATCCGCGCATCAGTGACTTTAACAACGACCGCCGTCCAGAGCAAATTGGCGAAGTGCCCAGCGGTATCTCGGTGCAGAGCGAGCGGTTTGGCGGCGCTGAGGCGGGCGATGCCGGTCGGCTCACCATCCAGACCGAGCGGCTGCTGGTTCAGGCAGGCGGCTCCATCTCAACCGCCACGTTTGCGGGCGGCAACGGCGGCAGTCTACGG
>CASBQH010000490.1 GCA_949127695.1 Synechococcales cyanobacterium PMM_0073 | reverse complement strand
CCCGCCCAGCGCCCCAATCCAGAGCCGCGAGTAGGGCGATTTGTCTAATTCAGCCCCCAATCCAGCCCCCAATTCTGGCGGAAACTGCAAAACGCCTACCTGCCGCCCCTGCTGCCAGAGTTCGGCCAAATATGCGCCAATCAGCAGCGCCAGCGCCGGAAACAGCGGCAGAATGTACCAAGGCAGCTTCGTCGCCATTAGCGAAATTGCTACAAAATAAATTCCCGCCCAAACCAGCCCCAGCTTTGCCCAGCTCAGATTCTGGTTTCTCCAGGCCAGCTTCAGCGCTCCCGGCAAAAACAAAACCCAGGGCACACCATATTTCAACAGCTCCAGCAGGTAATACCAGGGCGGTGCGCCGTTGTCTTCCACATCTGTCCAAACCCGCGCCAGCGACTGATCCACCAAGTTATTGCCCAGAAAATCTGCGCCGTAATGCAGCCACTGCGCCCCATACCAAAGCGCTACCGGGACAGCACCTAGCAGCAGCCCCAGCCAGAGGTAAGGCTGCTTCAGCAAGCGCGGCGTATCTATGGCCAGAAACACCAGCGCTATGCCGCCCAGCAGCAGCCCCACCAAAACGCCCTTGGTCAGGCAGAGCAGCCCAAACGCCCAGCCCGCGCCCAGCAGCCAGCGGTAGTTTCGTCGAGAGCGCAGCAGGCACCAGAGCAGCAGCAGCAGCCAGCAGAGTACCGCGCCATCCAGCATGGCAAACCGCCCGTTGCGGATCACAGGCAGGCTAGTCAGATAGACCAGCGTCGCAAAAACCGCAGGCAAGCGCTGATGAAACAGCTCGCGGCTGAGGCCATAGAGCAGCGGCACCGAAGCCAAGGTTAAGCCCGCACTCGGCAATCTGGCCGTCCATTCATTCACGCCGCCTACTGCGTAGAATGCCGCAATTAGCCCATGCACCAGCGGCGGCTTATTAAAGTAAGGCTCGCCCCAGAGCGTGGGGAATAGCCAGGTGAGGCTGCCCGCCGGAGCCTGGTAGATTTCACGCGCCACCTGCGCCACCAGCCCTTCATCCCAGTCTTTCAGCGGCAACCCGCCCAGATTTGCCGTCAGCAGGAGCGCCGCCGCCGCCGTGAAGCCCCAGAGCCAGAGGCGATCAATCGTCTGAGCAGAAAGCGGCTGAGAAAGCTGGTTTGAAAATTGGGTCACAAGGCTTCCTGAGAATGAGCGAGGGTGGCATGATAGGGAAGATCTTTTCGCATTATGTAGTTTCTGGCAATGACAGAGCCGACTGTATTGGCAACCTTCGCAACGCCTAGCCTAGTTGCGCCTGATCACCAGCCTGCCCCTAGCTCAAACCCGCTGAGGTTAGGGCTACTGGCTTCTGGCAGCGGCAGCAACGTTGAGGTGATTGCCCAAGCGATTGCATCCGGCCAGCTCAACGCCCAAATTCAGGTCGTAATTTACAATAACCCAACTGCCAAAGTGGCCGAACGCGCCGAGCGATTGGGCTTGGCCAAGCTGCTGCTGAATCACCGTGAATTCGCCAGCCGCGCCGCGCTGGATCAGGCGATTGTCGCCGCTCTCAAAGCTCATCAGGCCGACTGGGTGATTATGGCAGGCTGGATGCGGATTGTCACCCAGGATCTCATTGACGCCTTTCCACGCCGGATTTTGAACATTCATCCTAGCCTGCTGCCCAGCTTTCCGGGAGCCAACGCCGTGGAGCAGGCGCTGAAGTCTGGGGTAAAAATTACAGGCTGCACGGTGCATTACGTCGAACTTGCAGTAGACAGCGGCCCGATTATTATCCAGGCGGCGGTTCCGATCTTGCCCAACGATACGTCCGAAGCACTGCATCAGCGAATTCAGGTGCAGGAACACCGGATTTTTCCGCTGGCGATTGCCCTAGCCGCCCAGAGCGATGCAGCTATTTATGGTGAATGAAACATGCTGCGTGATTGCTCCCGCTGCTGCCTGCTACAATGACGAACCAATGCAGTTCTGGTGCGGGTTGCCGCAATGCAGGAGGTGAAGTTGGCCGCTCCGATTCAAGCCTTGCGCTTTTTCTTGCAGGCGCGCTTGTCGCGGCGGATTGTGCTGTGGGTGTTTGCCAGCATTTTGCTAATTGAAGCGATTATTTTGCTGCCTTCGATCTATCGCCGCCAGCAGGAGCTGCTCAGACATCTGAGCGCACGGTCGATGGCTAGAGTTGAAGGGGGTCTAGCTGTAATTAAGCTGGCCAATCCGGCAGAGCCTTCTCAGGTTGATTTCGCGGCGCAGCTGAAGCTCCTAGCCCCCAGCGAGGTGGTGCGGGGCGGGGCGCTCTATCGGATCACGGGCGAGCAGATCACGCGCTTTGGCGAATTGCCTGCTCTAACATTTGAGCAGCTGCAAAAAAATCCCAGCGCCACCTACTACGACCGGGCCACCCAGCGCTACGACGCCGCCTGGACCTTGCAGGCCACAGACGGCAAATATTTGCTAATTATCCGGCATGATGCCAGCTCGGTTCAGCGCGAGCTGCTGACCTTCATTGGCCGGATTCTGGGCTTGGTCACAATTATTTCGGTGTTTGTAACCATTGTCACCCTGATTGGCCTAGAGCGGATTTTGATTATGCCCATTTTGCGGCTGCGTCACGATTTGCTGGCGGCGGGCGAAGCGCTCCAGCAAGGCTCAGCTCAGCCCGCAGAGCAGCCCATACAGCCGCCCCAGTTTGACTCCCTGAAGCTGCGCCGCCAAGACGAGTTGGGCGAGGTGATTGCCGCGTTTGAGCAGATGTATCAGCAGATCTCTGATTCAATTGCTGAGCGTAGACAGGCCGAGGTCGAGCTGCGACAGTCTGAAGAAAAATTCTCGAAAGCCTTTCGGGGTAGCCCTTCAGCGGTTTTAATTAGCACCCTGGCATCGGGGCGAATTATTGAGGTAAACGACAGCTTTTTGCAGCTCTATGGCGGCGATCTAGAGTCGGTGGTTGGCCGCACGGTCAAAGAGCTGAACCTCTGGGCTGACCCCGAACACCGGGTTGAAATGCTCCAACAGCTGCGGCAGTCTGGGGTGGCGCGCAATCTGGAATATACCTTTCGCAACCGGCAGGGAGAACCCCGCTCGGTCTTGGTTTCTGCTGAAATGATCCAGCTAGACGGTGAGGAAT
>CASBQH010000489.1 GCA_949127695.1 Synechococcales cyanobacterium PMM_0073 | reverse complement strand
GTAGGTATCTAGCACCACGACCAGCATGGCGCGGGTGGGGTCAAGCTGCACCAGCTGGAGGTGACGCAGCTGTGCCTGACTGGTTTGGGGCACGGTAATCAGGGCAATATAGCCGCTGATTGCCGAGAGAATCTGGGCGGCCTCGCGCAGGATCGCCTCAATGCTCAGATCTTCCCAATGCAGCTGCTCAGACAGCGTTTGGCTCACCTGCCGCGCCACTGTGTCAGAGGGCGTGACAATTTGATCGACATAGATCCGGTAGCCCGAATCAGACGGGACGCGCCCTGCCGAAATATGCGGCTGGTAGAGCAGCCCTGATTTTTCCAGATAGCCCATGGCGTTGCGGATGGTGGCGGGGCTGACTCTGGGGTTAAATCCATCCACAATCGCCTCTGAACCCACCGGGCGAGCGGTGGCAATATAGTGACGGACGGTGGCTCCCAACACCTGCTGCTGACGAGCGCTCAGCTTAACGGGCATAGAGTCTGGCATAGAGATCGCTTGCAAGTACAGAGTTGAACAGGTTGAGCAGAAGCTCGGCAGAGCCTCAGTCGGCAAAATTGCCAGCGGCAGAATTCAGTCGAGAATGCAGCACTTGTTTAATCGAGTGTAATCGAGGCGGTCAGATTCTGCCGGATTCTGCTGGAGACAGGCCAAAACCTTTACTCAACTCTAATAGCAGGGCACTGCGGGATCAACCTGGAGCGAGTAGGCATCAATGCCGCCAGCAATATTGCCCAGCCGGGTGAAGCCCTGACTTTGCAGCCACTGGCACATTTGGGCGGAGCGGACGCCATGATGGCAAAGCACCAGCGTTTCCACCTCTGGATCAAGCTGCGGCTGAATCTGCTCTGACCAAGCAGCAAACTGACTCAAGGGCAAATTCACAAATCCAGGGATCTGGGCGATTGCGAGTTCTGCTGGCTCACGCACGTCAACCAGCTGTAGGGGCTGAGGCTGCGCCATGCGCTCGGCGAGCTGACGAACGGTGATTTGGGCAATGGGCGGATTGGCATCTGATCTCAGCATGAGGAATTACTCTGAGGCAGGTTTTAGAAGCATCACTTATTTTCAAAATTCTATCGCAAAACACCCATCTGATCTGAGATTTTATTCGCGTAATGTATGGGTTATTTGAATTTTAATGTTTGCTATAGTTTATAGGTTTAATATACGCAAATCTGATTGTATTGATTTTCAGATCGGCAATAGTTTTTGATTCTGCTCATATTCAGCTAGTTTGAAAATCCTGAAATTTATGAGACGGCGCTGTTTGTGAGCGGTTTTGCAAACAGTTTTTGTGACCATTTGTTGCAGTCGGGTCGCCAGAACCTAGGGAGCGCCAGAGAAAGGGCTAAGATGCAAACTAGCGTACCGTTACTGGCAAACCCAACTAGGCGATGACCATACCTTCAAATCCCGCAGCCAACCCCGCAGCTGACCTCAGCCCCGATGACTATATTTTGCTGGGCTTGGCCACCTGCTTCATCAAGGTGGATGGCGAAGTCTCAGAGGTGCAGGTGATCGAACCCATTCCCTCAGCGGCGTTGGAGGCGATTATCAAGGGGATTCCCACCTCATACGAGCTAGCCACCGCGACTCAGCTCGGCGCAGTTCTGCCCAGTCAGTATTCGGATCAGCCGCCAGATCAGCCGCCAGATCAGCCGCCGCAGCTGCCAGATAATTTTCCAGCCAGCACGCAGTTCTGCGACGACTTCGCCTTCCGAGTTGCCGCCGCCGCTCGCACCTACAAGAGCCGCCCAGAAGCCCAGCGCCATATTCCAATCGGCAGCACCAAATCTGACTTCAACTTTTCCACCGAGCGCAAGCGCGTGCTCAATTCAGATCGAATTGTTAAAGCTGAAGATAACGTCAAGCAGCATGCCTACACGCACCAAGTTCTCTAGCCATTCAGCGCATGTTAAAACTATATGGCGGCGCTCGCAGCCGCGCTAGCATTCCCCAGTGGTATCTCGAAGAGCTGGGCATTCCCTACGAGTTTGTGCTGCTGGATCTGGCGGCTGGGGAGCATAAGCAGCCGGAGTATCTGGCAATTAACCCGATGGGCAAAGTCCCGGCGATTGTGGACGGCGACTTTAAGCTCTGGGAGTCAGGCGCAATTCTGCTGTATCTGGCCGAAAAGTACGGTTCGCCGCTCACCCTAGAGCAGCGCTCAGAGATCAACCAGTGGATCTTGTTTGCCAACGCCACGCTGGGCATCGGCATTTTTGTCGAAACCAGCCGCGCCAAAGAAATGCCGGTGCTGTTTCCGCCGCTAAATCAGCGCTTCAGCCAGCATGACTACCTGCTGGGCAACGAGTTTACGGTGGCGGATGTGGCAGTTGGCTCCATTTTGGCCTATATGCCGCTGATGCTGAAGCTAGACTTTGCCGAATATCCCGGCATTAAAGCCTATCTGGCTCGAATCACAGCGCGTCCCGGCTACCAAAAGTCAATTGGGGCGAGGTAGCGGCTCGTCAAATACCAGCGTGAGAAAAAGGGGCGCGACTGCCCCTTTTTTGATCGTTCAAATTGTTAAATTACCGCTAGATCCGTGTTTATCTCCAGACCCTTGTTTATCTAAAGCCCACCGAAGCCTGCCAGACAAAGGCCAAGAGCAGGAAAAACACCGGGATTACGGGCAGCACGTCAACCAGAGGGTTGAAAATCGCATAGGCTTCGGGCAGTTTTGCAAGCAGCGCCAGTTCCATGAATCAGTCCACCTTCCAACGCGAGTTTAATAATTGACACTGATCGTAACATGCAGCGCGCTGCTTGATCTGGACTCCGCTCGGCATTTCGGCATGGGTCAGCGTTAGTTCAAGCTTTGGACAAACTCCGGCTGCTCTGCCTGCACCTCTGTCTTGACTCGTCTGGCGTTGGCAGCATCGACATTGGCAATCGCCCGCTTCGCCACCACTTTCCAGACCGTGCTGTCATCCCAAGGGGCAAACACCAGCTCGCCATTCGCATAGACCCGGCAAAACAGCACTTCTTCTGAGTCAGCCGCCTGCACTTCAATTGTCAGGGGCTGGCTGAGCTGCGGCGGCGTAATTACCGACAGCGCCGAGAGCAGCGACTTCGAGAAATTGGAGTCGTAGCCCGCTTCTAAGATGTAGCGCCGATCGGCTCGCACATGCAGATGAATTTTCCAGGTGTCTTTGCCGCGCCGCTCCACCTGCTTAAACTCCAGCTTTTCCACCAGACAGGTCAACGCCGTCTGCAAAATCGGCATGGCCTCACGGGCGTCATTCAGCCAGTACCAGAGACAGCTCTGGCTGCGGTTGCAGTAGATGTAGCGGGGGCGAGGCGCTTCGCTAAAGCCCAGCGGCTGCTTCTGCTGTAATAGATCAACCAGCTGCTGCAAGATCAGATTTTGCTGAGAGATTTGCTGCAAGATTAGAGCGTCGGTAGTCATGGTGGTTTCCAAAGAAGTAAAGGGTTGAAGCAACGAAAGTGAAAGCAAAATCAGTAGGGCAAACAGGCAGCAACAGGAAATCAGGCGGCGTCCAGCATCTGCAACTCGCGGGTGGCAATTGACTCGCGAATTTCTAGTTTCAGCACCGAGAACTGGTTCCGCAGCAAGCCTAGATCAATTTCAATTTCGGATCTGCGGTCATGCGCCATTTGCAGATTGGTGGCAGCCTTGCGGGAGTCGCTTGACTTCATTAGCTCTAGGCGCTTGGCCTTGCGCTGAGCGTCGTTCCGCAGCTCGCCGTCAAAGGCAATCGTGGTATCCACCTCGGCGGTGAGGCGATTGAGGATATCTTGCAGGCGGCGAATATGCTGCTCGGCTTGGAGCAACTCGCGCTGCTTTTGGGCAATGGTGGCCGGATAGTCTAGAAGTCTCATGATGCATACCTCAGGGTCAGGTTGATTGGGTAAAGGCAGGTGCAGCAAGGGCTGCATTGTAGGCAGGCTGTAGTAATAGCTGTGAATCACAGGCGGTTGGTGGCTGACTAAGCAGCGGCAATTAAAGGAAGTTAAGCAGCCTGGGAGCTAGCAGCGTCAGACTGGAGGCGGCAGAGCTGGGTTTCAAAGGCGCGACGGTTAAAGGCATAGGAGCGGTCTCCTTCTAGGGCGTGAAATAAAGCATCTTCAACCAGGCTCTCAATTGACAGCTCTAGCCAGTGCGCCAGAGCCATCTGCAAATCTTCGACGCGGTAGCGCTCCCCGGAGGCTTCGGCCAACCGAGCTTGGAGTTCTGTGGCTGCGGCCTGTAGAGCGACCTGCGTGGCATCTGTGTCAATGAAAAGTGCAGTCATGGGCTTGGCGCTTTAGCAGAATTTGACAGAGGGATTGGGTAGAGAGATTTGGCAGAGGTAGAATCGCGAAGAATTAGTACAAATGTTCTATATTTAGTTTAGCCTTTGTTCGGCAGGATTGCCAGCTTTAAAGCAACGATTTGTGAGCATTGCTTAATCCCTCAAGCGTAGGAAAATGCTGGGTTTGAGCCGGATAGCAAGCAGATGGCAAGACCGCTCCGGCAGAGGCAGATCGCGTATGTAAACAGCATGTAAACAGCAGGAAAACAGCAGGAGCAGAACATGGGAATTGAATGGCGATTGGCCGGACAGATGGCGAAGCAGGGCATGAACTATCGTCGATTGGGGCTGGCAACCGGCCTGCATCCCAACACGATCAGCAAGCTGAAGCACAAGCCGCCGCTTCGCCTAGAGATGGCTACGCTCATGCGGCTCTGTGAAGCGCTCGACTGCCAGCCCGGTGATCTGTTGGCCTACTGCGCTGAGCCGCAGCTAGAGCAGTCTGAACCGCAGCAGCCACAGGGGGGATAGCTCTGGGATTGAGCTGAGGGTTCAAAGTGAGGTTTGAGCCGATAGAATTTTGGAGCAGAAACTGTTGAGGGGAAGTTCTGAAATGATTGCCCAATCTGCAAAAGCATGGGCTGGCTCTGCCAAGCTGGGCAATCGTTCGCGGTGGCTAGCGCTGCTGGGAATTGCCGGAGCCAGTCTTTCAACCTGCTTCTATTTTACTGGATCAGCCGAGGCCGCAGAGCGCGCCGTTTTGCAGTATGCCGATCGAAAAGTTACGGTTTCCCTCACTGAGCTAGAAGCCTTTGCCCATCAGGGAGAAATTTCACCTGAACTGGCAGATTTTATCCAGCAGATTCCAGCCAGCACGCCTTTAAACCGCCAGCTGCTGATTGATGATTTGCCGGTGCGCTTTGCCCCCAGCGGCGATCGAGAGCTGTCGCCCAACGGTCAGTTTATTCTGTACCAAATCAATAAGCTGGTGGGTTCGCCATCTGGGCAGCCCAACTATCTAGGACTCCGCAGCGCTCTATTTGCTGCCAGCGAGCAAACCGATTTTACAATTCTCAGCGTCATCAGCGCCTATCCTGAACCTACGGTGCGGGTTGATCTGCTTCAGTTGGAGCAGGTTTATGGCGATGTTAGCCTGTTTTTAGAAAGACTTCAGCCGCTGTTTGAGTCTAGGCAGCTGATCAACGACTGGCTCTGTGAATGTGACGTACCTGCTGCGGCCAAGGCGCTCAAAGACCTAGCACCTTGCAGCCTGATGGTAGCCGCAGCAACCCCCAAGACATATAGCTCAGACCAATTAGTGGCACAGAGGGCAAGCAGCGAGTCTGAAGGCGCTGCCAGGATCGTCATCACCTTTGGGCCAATAGGGCGCTCTCTGAGCATGGCCGAACTGGCCGAATTTGCCGAGACCGGCCAGCCTTCTCGCCAGCTAAATTTTTACCTGAAGCTTGCCAAGATTTCACCTGCCGAATTTCAAGCGGCGCTCAACAAATCCGTCAAGGTCAACTTTCTCCAGGTTGAGAGCGCGCTTAGCAACATTCTGGGCGAATATCTGCTGTTTCGGATCAGTGAAGTGGTGCATACTGCCTCTGGACGGGGCAATATCCCGGCGCTGCGTTCGGCGCTGGTACTCTCAGCCCAAGACGGGCAGCTCAGCCCCATTGAAGTGATGCAGCGCTACCCCACGTCGGAGCTGTATATCAATGGAGCAGCGCTGCTGAGAGCCTCCAGGCTGGTCAACCGCCTGCTCAGTCAGGACTTTGAACAGGTGACGGGGCGCGTCACAGACTGGCTAGAAACCTTGCAAGTTGCGATTGCCACAGAAGTTTGTAGCTGCGAGACGCCAGAGGCAGCAGAGAGCCAGCTCTAGCTTTGAGCCTTCTTACAGCGACTCCTAGAGCTGGCGTGACTCAATCGCGGCGGCGAGTCGGTTGGTGGCATCGGCCAGCTGCTGGTGAGTTGCGACGGGATCAGGCGCGGCAGCGGCTTCTTCGCGCTTAAATCGCTCTAGCGCTTTAATAATCAAAAAGACGACAAAGGCAATTAGCACAAAGTTAATAATTGCAATCAGCACCTCTCCGACAGGCCAATCCCGGATGCTGTCTACGTTGGCAGCTTTCAGCGCCGGGTCGAGAATTGCGCCTGTCACCAGCGTCACAACTGCGTCAATCACTTTGCCAAACGCGCCGCCAATTACTACCGCAACGGCCAAGTCAACCACGTTGCCTCGGTTAACAAACTCTTGAAAATCTCTGAGAAATCCGCCTGTTCTGCGTCTTACCATCTTGACCTCACTGAATTTGACTGAATTTGATAGTTGAACTGCCCTGTCAAATCTGAGCACTCTGCCGAGTTGAAAACTTCACTGCAATCGTAAAGCATCGACCGCTTTTTTATACAGGAAAATTAAAAAAATTGGGAATGAAGGATGCTTGCCCCTCACTCCCAATTTTGCGCTGTAGGCAGCGCCAGTCTGTCTCAGGCTATTCTGCTGTGGCCTGCTGAGTCACCACTAGCGTCACTTCGCCCTCGTTATCTTCAAGATGCGTATCCATAAAGAAGGCATGGAGAATGGTCGGCTCCAGCACCTCTAGGGTGATCACGTCTTCGTAGCCGTTCAGGGTTGACCAAGTGGCATTTACGGGCACGTTCGTCTCTTTGTTAATAAACTTGCCCCCTGCGATCCAGAGCATCACCAGCGGCTCGCTGGATTCGGGCGTGACGCCATAGCCAAACGCGCCGCTCTTAATCTGAATCTGGTAGAGTCCCGGCTGAAGCGGCTTGGTGACTGCGGTCTGCTCCTGCAAATGCCGCATCTGATCCGTATTTAGCAAGAAGCAGTTGTGGCGGCTATGCACCGTAATATGCTTCACGTCGCGCACTACATGCTGGCGGTCGGTTTCAGCGGGTCGCAGGTCGCTCACAATTGAGCGGGGAGCGGCATCTGCTAAGCCTGCGCCTGCTAAGCCTGCGCCTGCCAAACCTGCGCCTGCCAAGCCTGCGCCTGCTGCTAAGCCTGCGCCAGCCGTCGTCTGCGCCAGCCCGCGAGTGGAGTTGGAGCGCGCTAGCTTCAGCCAGCCGCCGTCCGCCGTCACATAGCCAGCTTCAGCCAGATAGTCATGGTCGCTCTCAGGCAGCACCAAATGCTGATCTTGATCTGTGTCGGCACAGTCAAATTGCTGAATTGCGGCAGGCAGAGGCGCATCTGCGGATAAGCCCGTCACATCATGCAGCCGCAGCGCGAACTGCTCGCCACCCTGGGCTTTGAGTGCCGCTTTCTCGGCATCTGATAGCTCCCAATAGGCATAGGCATGGTGGCTATCTTTGGGCGTTAAGATCATGCGGCTCTGGGTCGAGTCGGGCAGGGGCGCAGCGGCTGCTACAACTGGCGCTACTGGGGGTACTACCGGCGGCTCAGGCGCTTTGGGCTTGGCGGCATTTATGGCAGCTGCACCCGCGAGCGCCGCCCCGCCTGCCAAAGCTGTGACGGCTGCGGTCGGCATGGTTAGTCTGGGCATGTCGGCCACTGGAGCCGCAGCCGCAGCTGGAGCCACAACTGGCGCAACCGAACAGGCCGGGACGCGCACATGCTCTGAACGCGCCACCTTCAGCCAGCGGCCATCTTCGCTCACGTAGCCCAGCTCAGCCACATAGTCGCGGTCATCGACGCTGATCGGCACCTGGAGGTCTGGCGCAGACTCGCGGCAGTCAAATTGCTTGACGCTGTGAGGCACCTGCCGCTCCATATCTACATCAGTCACGTCATAGAGCCGCAGCGCCAGCTTTTGGCCGCCCTGTTCGCGAACTTGCGCCTTGCGGTTTTCATCCACCTCCCAATAGGCATAGGCATGACGACAGTCGCGCGGGGTAAGAATAATCCGGCCTTCTGAAATGGGGCTGACGGGAGGCACGACTGGAGCCGCCAGGGGTGGAGCAATAGGAGCTGTCGCCGCAACGGGCGTGGGGATGGGCGCACGCCCTTTGGTCAGCCACCAGAGCAGACCGCCAATTAGCGGCAGACCCAGCAGCCAGAGCCAGGGAGGCAGACCGCCCCGCTCAGCCGCCACAGTTGTTTCTGGGGCTTGAGCAACAGCAGCCGGATCTCCCGATCCGGCTGCGGCGGGCGACTCAGCGATGGGCGACTCAGTGATCGGCGCAGCTGGAGCCACAGCTGAGGGCGAAGCGGCGGTAGCGGCGGCGGCAATCGGGGCAACAGCGCCTGTCGCAATACCCAGAAACGCCTGCACTGCCGGATCGGCCTCTCTGTAGATATAGGCGCGGGGCTGCGAGAACGGATAGCGCGGGTCGTCGGGCAGAGTTTTGTGCATGGGCACAATTTTGACGCTACTATTGCCCAGCACCTGATCCGCAATGCTGTAGCTAATGCCGTCTGTCCCCAGCTCTTTAATCACATCTGCCGTTTCGTCCGTGGCCACCGGCACAGCAGTTGCGCCCGTTTGGAAGGGAGCTGATTGGAAAGCCGGATAGTTTCTAAAGGCTTGGCGAGTATCGCTAAACTCTGGTCGAGAAATAAACCGAATCGGACCGGGCTGACCGCCTAGCTCTGACCAGTCGGTAATTTCGCCGCGAAAGATCTGGGCGAACTGATCAAAGGTAATGTCGCCGCTATAGGGGTTCTGAGGACCGACAATGATTGCAATTTTGGAGCGGCTCAGCGGCACCTCTTGAAG
>CASBQH010000488.1 GCA_949127695.1 Synechococcales cyanobacterium PMM_0073 | reverse complement strand
TTTAGCCGCGAAATTGAGGCATTGCTGAGCGAGCGATTCTGGCAGCAGTGAGAAACCGGGCTAATTAACATTAGTTTCATCTGCTGAGCTGCTCAGCTCTTGCGGCAGCAGCGGAAAAACTTTACGCATCAAGGCTTTAACGCCCGTATCAGTGTCCTGAATTTCTTTCTTGGCTTCAGCGACAGCCAGCTCCCAAGCTGGGGCAAAACCGGGCGAAGTTAAAATCATAATTCGCAGCGCCTTGTCCCAAACTTGCAGCATTTTTAGCTCGGCGCGACCGGGCTTGTTTGAGAGCGTGCCCACCGTCGAGCGCAGGTTTTCGTTTTCCTGCTTCAGCCGCTTTAGCTCCTGCTGCATTTCTTCGTAGCCTTTGGCGTTAATGCTGAGCTGAGTTTGCAGATGCTTTTTGAGATCAGCTAGCTCGCCCTTGAGCGTCGATTTACTGCGCCATTGGTTAATCCAGGTGATGAGCAATAAAACCATCCCCAGCCCCAAGCCTGCACCAAACACTGCGGGATCAAATTCCATGACTTCACCTCAAGTTGCGAATCAGCCAGCGGCGCTGCTGATTACCGCAGCGCCGCTTATCAAGTTACAGAATGATCAGAGATTAGCCGACCAATTCCTTAACTTTCTTCATAATCCCCGCCGGGTCAATCCCCTGATGCGGAAACTGCTCCCAGAGGCCACCGCAGCCCTCTTCATGCGTGCCAAGATAGGCAAACTTGGGCGCATAGCCGCGCTCCAGCAGCCAAGAGCCAAACCGACTGCCCAGACCCGTCTTGCGGTTGAAGGCTTCGACGGTGAGCACAAATGGCGCTTTGCCAATTTTGGCCATCATCGCCTCGTCCACCACGTTCAGCGTCGATTTATTAATCACGCCCACCTCAATGCCCTCCTGCTTCAGGCGCTCAGCCGCATCCACCGCACGATAAACCGCATCGCCCACGGCCACAATGTAGCCTGCGCTGCCTTCGCGCACCAGCTCATCTTTGCCGGGAGTGAAGCTATAGCCTGCGCCATAGAGCGGGTTGCCGCTATCGTCTATCAGAGTCGGGGTTTTGGAGCGAGTCGAGAAAATAAACCGCAGTCCGGGCTGATGGAACACGGCCTCAACGCAGGCGGTCATCTGTCCGGCATCGGCGGGGAAATAGAGCTTGGTGTCATAGCCATCCTCTAGGCCATTGTCGGCAAAGAAGTTGTTGATGCCGAAGTGACAGGTGTTGTCCGCCATGTCGTCAATGCCAGAATGCGAGAAGTGGCAGAGCAGGTTGGAGTAGTTGAGCCGCGCCATCGTAATTTCGGAGATGCACATCTCTAAGAAAGCGGCAAAGGTGGCGAAAATCCCCTGCTTGCCTGCCTCCATGCCAAAGCCTGCTGCCGCCGAGAGGTTGCCGCGCTCCATGATTCCAGACGGAATAAATACCTCTGGATGCGCGTCGTGGATTTTCTTCAGACCGCAGGAGCCTTCTAGGTCGCTGTCGATTACTAGCACTTTGGCCTTGCGCTCAGCTTCGCTCATCTTGCCCAGCATCCGCACCACCGCATCGCCAAACACGTTGCGGTTAGAGCCCCAGTCGCTGCCAACCCCCATAAAGCTATAGTCATGCTTCGGCTTTTCGGCGCTCTTGAGGTATGCTGCCGCTGTGCTATGGCCGCGCTTTTCTAGATAGTCTATTGCCAGCTTCACCGAAATCACGTCATGGCCGTGGTTGGAGCCTTCCAGCCCTTCAATGCCGGGGCACATCGGGCGCTTGCAGATCACGGCAATCGGGCCGGGAGTATTGACTGCCTCGCAGATATTGGCATAGAGACTGTCAATATCTTCGCCGTCCCCGACCAGCACCTTGAGGCCATGCCCTGCCAGGGTGGTTTCGACGCTGTAGCCCGGTAGATATTTGGAAGGATGTCCGGCAATTGTCACGTCGTTATCGTCAATTAGCAGCTTGACGTTGATATGCTGCGCTACGGCCAGCCGCGCCGCCTCGGCATCGTCGCCTTCCTGCTGCGAACCATCTGACCCCAAACAGAACACCGTCTTGCCGGGATTGGCCAGCGCCACGCCATTCACGTAAGGCCACATATGCCCCAGTCGGCCAGAGCTAAACTTGACGCCGGGAGTCAGCCCCAGTTCGGGGTGTCCGGGCAGCTTCGAGTTGGCTTGGCGGTACTGCATCAGCTGCTCGGCAGGCATCGCGCCCGATAGCACCGACATTAAATATTGCGTGCCGACGCGATGTCCGGCTTCATCAAAGAAAGTGGGCACAAACTGGTCAGGCTGGCTGTGAAACAGCGCATCCAAAATCATCACTTCAGGCACGATGTCATAAGGCCCGCCAGTATGGCCACCCACACCGCTGGCTGCACCCGTGGCAGTAAAAAACACAATGGCGTCGCGGCAGAGCTGAATATTGGCCTTCAGGGCGCTGCGTTGGTCATCAGTCAGCTGCGGAACGCTGGGATCAAGCTTGACAGATTGATAGGCACCGAGGTCGATTGGAAAGCTGGAGTTTGTCATGGCGGTTTCCTAAATGGGACGGACAGAGCGAGCCTGTTCTCAACGGGTTCGCCAAGATCTCAGACGAAGTGGATCGCTTCGCCTACGCTGATAGTATAGAAACGCGCTGTGCAAATGCAAGGCCAATTGACAGAATCAGCCCCGTTAGCCTAGCTCCGTTAGCCTTGCCTAGAGGCATGACTCTGGGTAATTTTGAGATGATTGGGCTGAGCCTGGACGCGGGTAAGCCAAGCCAAAATGGCCGGAAAGCGATTCAAGTCGAAGCCGCCTTCATCGGCGACATGCGTATAGGCATAGAGAGCGATATCGGCAATGCTGTAGCGGTCGCCCACCAAGAACGGATGA
>CASBQH010000487.1 GCA_949127695.1 Synechococcales cyanobacterium PMM_0073 | reverse complement strand
CTGCTGGGCTTCGAGTAAACTCATCAGGCGCTCCTTATATCTGCAAGCGAGTCGTTGGCGGCTGGGTCAGCTTCATGCAGCTCTGCCTTACGGCGGGCGCTGGGCACTAGCCCTTCTGGCCGGACAATCATCATTGTCACCAGCACCAGCCCAAACAGAAATAGCCGCATTTGGATCGGGTCCAGGCTGGTAGCAATAAAGTCACGCAGCGCCGGATTGCTGATGTTGGGCAGCACCGAGGTATTCAGTAAACCCTTCAGCACTTCGGCTAGCTTAGGCAAATAGAGTCGGTCTGCCGACATGATGATAATGCAGCCCAGCAGCACGCCGACCATATTGCCCAAGCCGCCTAAAATCACCATGCAGAGAATGATCACCGAAACCGAAAAGTCAAAAACGCTGGGGAAAATGGCGGTAATGTAGGCCGCATAGAACGCCCCGGCAAACCCGGCAAAAGTCGCGCCCATCGAAAAGGCTAGCAGCTTAGTGCTGACGCGGTTAATGCCCATGGCGCTAGCAGCCAGCTCATCTTCACGGAGCGCCGCCCAAGCCCGCCCTAAGCGCGAGTCGCGCAGCCGGCCAATGATGAACATAGAGAACAGCACCAGCACCAGCACCAAGTAGTACCAGGGAAACGGATTGGTGCCAAATGTGCCGACAATGGGCAGCGAGGGGCGGCCAATGGGGTTGATCCCAGCTTCGCCGTTGGTGAGGTTAAACGGCTCGGTGCAGCCGACTAAACAAATCGCCAGCTCTGGTCGATTCAGCAGCGTCGCCAGCAGGCCAGAGATTGGCTCGGTGATTTTGATCTCGGTGAGGTTGCGAAACACAATCGGGATGATTTCGCCAAAGCCCAGCGTCACAATTGCCAGATAGTCGCCGCGCAGAGGCAAGGTGGGTGCTCCCAACATGACGCCTGCGATGGCCGCTACGCCTGCCGCAATCCAGATCACGATCCAGAAGTTCCACTCGATGCCTAGATGCGGCGAGGAGAGCATCCCCGTGGCGTAAGCGCCAATTGCAAAGAAGGCCGCATAGCCCAGATCCAGCAGCCCCGCATAGCCCACCGTAATATTCAGCCCCAGCGCCAGCATCGCAAAAATCTGGATCTGGATAATGGTGGCGATCCAGCCCGTTTGGGCAATTTGATCGACAAACGGATAGAGCAGCAGAATAAAGGCGATGGTGAGCTGCGTGGCGCGCTTTTGAGCCGGATGAGCCAAGCCCTGAATCGCGGCCATCAGCGCTGCTGCACAGACTGCCATGCCTAATCCGGCCAGCCCATAGAGCAGCGCTGGGCCAAACGGCACGGTGGCGCGTCCAGAGAGCGGGCGCAGCAATAGCCCTTCTAGCAGGCTAGAGATCAGCAGCCAAATTCCTAGCCCTAGTCCAGCTAGGCCGCCGACTTGAGCGCCAGTTTTGGGGGTTTGAATTGGCTTGTCATGGCTGCTCATAAAGCCGATGCCAGTGCCCAGCAGCCAGCCAATCACCGCACCGCTCCAGCCGCCAAACAGCAGCACCGTCAGCGAGCCAATTGCGCCCAGGATGCTGCTCGAACGAATAATCTTCCAGAGGTTCATCGGCAGCTCCTATACCTTTTCTTGCAGGTTTTCACCCAACAGCCCGCTGGGGCGAAACACCAGAATCAGCACCAGCACGCCAAACACCCAGGCATCTGTCCAGCGGCTCGACAAATACTGATCGCTCAGCGCCGAGAGTAGGCCAATTAAAATGCCGCCCAGCATCGCGCCCGTAATATTGCCAATGCCGCCCAGAACTGCCGCCGTAAAAGCTCGCAGCCCTGCCGTGAAGCCCATTGTGAACACGATGGTGTTGTTGTACAGCCCCACCAGCAGCCCTGCCGAACCGGCCAGCGCCCCGCCAATCAAAAACGTCAGCACAATAATTTGATCGACGTTGATGCCGACAATTCTGGCTGCATCTCGGTTTTGCGCCACGGCTCGCATCGCCTTGCCTGCTGAGGTTCGCTGGATAAACAGATTCAGCCCAATCATCAGCCCCACAGCCACCACCAGCACCACCAGATCTTTGACGGTAAATTCCACCTTAGACTGGATGCCCATTGCCGCCAAAATATTGATTCGGGGCAGCAGATCGGGGAAGCTTTTGGGGGCAGCGGCGGTGTTGCCCATAATTGGGATGAACGAGCGCAGTCCGCCCCAAAACAGCCCCAGATTCTGAAAGATAAACGAGACGCCAATCGCGGAAATTAGCGGCGCAAGGCGGGGGGCATTTCGCAACGGGCGGTAGGCATAGCGCTCGGTCAGAATATTCAGTCCGGCACAGAAGCCAGCGGCCACAATTAGCGCTAGCAGCATTGGCAGAATTGAGGAGACAAACGGTGCACCGTCCTGCACGCCCAAGGCTCCCATTACGGTCAGGGCGGCAAAGCCTCCTAGCATGTATAGGTCGCCATGGGCAAAGTTAATCAGCTCAATGATGCCGTAGACCAGGGTGTAGCCCAGCGCAATCACGGCAATAATTGCGCCGTTAATTAGCCCAACCAACAGCTGGGTGACTAGCAGCGAGGGGCTGCGGGCAATATCTTGAGCAATACGCGGCAGATCTAGGCCAGCCACCGGTCCTAAGAGCAAAATAAAGTAGCCGACCATCAAGTACAGAACAATTTTCTGCCACTGCTTCATGAAACGAGCCGTCAACAACGGGTAGGGAGATCTAGAGGGAATTTTAAAATCTCATGGGGAGAGACAGACTAAGCGGGGACAAACGCTTTAGCATCTGCCCCCGGCTTTGCATCAGGGTGCTGGCCTATTTCCCGACTTTCGCATCGAGCGTTTCAGCAAAGACCCACTTGCCATCTTTGACTTCGCTACCCGACATTTTGGTGATGGTGGTATCTCCATTGGCGTCAAAGCTCCAAGTGCCCAGCAGTCCTGGAAAATCTTTGGTTGCCATCACCGTTTCGCGCACTGCATCCCGGTTGCCTTCGCAGACCTTGCCGAGCGCCTGCAACACAACTTGAGCGGCCTCATAGCCATAGGCGGCATAAGGCTCTGGCTCAGAGTTGAACTTGGCTTTGTAGGCGTCATACCACTCTTTGCCCTTGCCGGTTAGCTCTTTGGGCGGGATGCCGCCAAAGGTGGCATAGACCCCTTCTGAATCTTTGCCCGCTGCATCAATCAGAGCCTGCTCGTTGATCCCATCTGGCCCCATAAACTTCACGTCAGTCATGCCGACGTTTCGCATGTCTTTGACTAGCTGTCCGGCGTTGTTTTGGGTGATGCCGCCGAAGTAGATTAAGTCAGGACCTAGATCCTTGATTTTGTTCATCAACGCTCGGTAGTCAGCGGCTTTGGGGTTGATGCCTTCACGGCCTACGACTTCGAGGCCGAGGGTTTTGGCATCTTTTTCGTAGACATCAGCCAGACCTTTGCCATATAGCTCCTGGTCATCCAGAATATAAACCTTCTGGGCACCCAGCGTCTTAGACCAATTGGCACCCGCAGCGCCTTGCAGATCGTCGGCAGGCACAACGCGGGCATAATTGCGCTTGCCGTTGGGGTAGTAGGTGTCAGGTTCGCCTTTTTCCCCAGTTCCGGGCTTAGTGAGGCCGGGATAGGTGTTGGCTGGGCTGACCATGGCCAGACTCCCCTGGTTGAAAATGGGGATAGCGAGCTTAGCTGCGCCGGAGTTAAAGGTGCCAATCACGGCCACGATCTTGTCGTTAGCCACAATCGTGTTGGAGTTGGCTGTCACCTGTGCCGGATCCCATTTGCCCGCAGCGGCAGTCGCGTCATCAAAAGTCTGGAACCCAACTTTTAGCTTGCCGTCACAGACGGTAGAGTTGACTTCATCTAGCGCCAGCTGAATGCTATTCACAATGGTTTGAGTCTGGCCGAGCGAGCTGCCAGTCATTGGCAGGCTAGAGGCAATAATCACATCGCCATCGGTCGAAATGGCGGGCCCGGAAGCGACGGCGGGGCTGGCTTCCGGGCTGGCTGTTGCCGCCGGACTTTCGGCTGTGGTGGTGGGGGTGGGCGTACAGCTCGCGGCCATTGAGAGCAGACCCAGCATCAAAGCAAACTGTTTCAACGAAGCCTTCATGAGCAATACCTTGGTTTGAAAATTAATATCTGGAATTTTGATTCATTACTTGTATCACAACTGTACCGCTTAGAAAAGCAGCTAAGTTTGCGGTTTTAGCAAGGTGCCATCGCCAAAACCGCAGCAGACTATCGCAAAACTGGCCTGTTTCGCAGGTTCTGTTTTGCTTAAAAGTCAGGTTTGCTTAAAAATCAGGCAGTACAGCCCGGTGCATTTTTGTGAAGGATTGTTATTGATACAGTTTGCCAGCCAGCTTAAAGCCGGATCTGCTGCAAGTGGCTGCGCGGATCAATGCTGCGGATGGCGCGAAGCTGTTCATACAGCTGGCGTTCGCTGTCGCTGATGGCCGCAGGCGGCACAATGGTGACGCGCACCAGCTGGTCGCCGCGTTCGCCGCTGGGGCTGCGCCAGCCTTTGCCTCTGAGCCGCAGCGTTTGGCCAGAGCGAATGCTAGCCGGAATATTCATGGTGACGCTGCCGTCTGGGGTGGGCACTTCAATTGCTGCACCCAGCACCGCTTCATCCGGCGTAATCGGCAGCTCGCAGCTGAGGCTATCGCCCTCTAGCTTAAAAAAGCTGTGTGGCTTGATCTCAACCACCAGATAGAGATCGCCGCGCCGCTTGCTAACCGGGTTGATCTGGCCTTTTTCTTTGACTCGGATGCGGCTGCCTGATTTAACGCCTGCTGGAATCCGCACGGTGATTGTTTCGTTGCCCAAGCCCAGGCGACGCTGGACGCCATTAAAAGCTTCGCTCAGGGTCAGGCTCATGGCAGATTCAAGATCTTGGCCAGCCCCTGCCGCCGGATCGCGGTAGCCTGTGTCGCTAAAGCCGCCAAAGCCTGTGCCGGGGCTAGTTGCGCTTCGGTAGGCATAGTTCTGCGCTCCAGCCGCATTCCCCCCAAATCGCCCCAATAGCTCGTTGACAAACTCATCAAAGCTGCCATATTGGCTGAAGTCAAAGCTATTGGGGTCAAAGCCTGCGCTGCTTGCTCCAGGGCTGCCCATGCCGCCCATCCGATCCCAATATTGGCCATACTGGTCGTATTTCTGGCGTTTGTCGCTGTCGGAGAGCACCTCGTAGGCTTCGTTGATTTCTTTAAATTTGGCTTCAGCCGACTTATCGCCGGGATTCACATCAGGGTGATGCTTGCGCGCCAGCTTGCGAAATGCCTGCTTAATCTGCTCAGCTGTGGCCGCTTTGCTCACGCCCAGCGTGGCGTAATAGTCTTTGAAGCCGGTGGTCGCCATCAACCCAATCCCTCTAAAAAGTCAGAATACTGCATCTATAACCTACTCATTTCTGAGGCTCAGTCTGGTTCGGTTTTTGCGGAGATCAGGGGGGGATTGCCGTACTGTTCGCTTTCAGTCCAAGCCTATAGCTCCAGCAAAAAATAACCTAGCTTGAGTCCCCGCTTGGATCAATTTCACGATGCCAGGAGATATCTAGGTGATTAGATAATCGTGCCATCGGCAATTAGTGCGTTTTTAATCGTCACAACAATGCCGCTGCGGATATAGAAGCCTAGATCTTCGCGCTGCGCTTCCTCAACGCCATCTTTGTTGATGATCTGCACATCGCAGCCGATGCGGGCGTTCTTGTCGATGATTGCGCCGCGTATGGTGCTGTTGGCTCCGATTCCCAGCGGGATTTTGGTTTCGTTGCAGTCGGTCTGGCGCTCTGAGAAGGGCTGGTAATAGTCAGCTCCCATAATTAGCGTGTCTTGGATGGTGCATCCAGACTCAATTCGCGTCCGGATGCCCAGCACCGAATGGTGAATCTGGCATTCTTTCAGGATGCAGCCATCGCCCACCATTGAGTCGGTGATGGCGCAGTTGAGCATTTTGGTGGGCGGCAGCGAGCGTCCCCGCGTGTAGATTGGGGCGGTTTCATCATAGAAGCTAAAGGCTGGCCGTGGCTGATCGGTGAGAGCCAGATTGGCTTCATAAAACGCCTTAATTGTGCCAATATCTTCCCAATAGTCGCTGAACAGATAAGCCTGGACATTCAGGGTTTCGGCGGCGGGCGGCAGGATTTCTTTGGCAAAGTCAGTCTGCTCAACTGACTTCCTGAGCAGCTCAATGAGCGTCGAAGTTTTAAACACATAGATGCCCATTGAGGCAATGTAGGGCTTCTGACGAGCTTCTTCGGGCGTTAAGCCCAGCTTGGTCGTATCGACTTGGGCTTTTTTCAACGCCTCGCCCTTGGGTTTCTCAATAAACGAGAGAATTCGTCCGGCCTTATCTGTTTTGACCAAGCCAAAATCTGAGGCATTCTCTTCGGCCATTGGCACCACCGAAATCGTGATGTCGGCTTTGGTGTCGCGGTGATGCTGCACAAACTTGCTGTAGTCCATCCGGTAGAGATGGTCGCCGGACAAGATGAGACATTCTTCGGTTTCGCTATCTTCAAACAGCCGCAGATATTGCCGCACGGCGTCGGCAGTGCCCTGAAACCAATTGGGGTTTTCGGGAGTTTGCTGGGCGGCTAAAACCTCGACAAAGCCTTGGTCGAAGGCCGAGAAATTGTAGGTGCGCGAAATATGTCGGTTCAGCGAGGCTGAGTTGAACTGAGTCAGGACGTAGATTTTGAAAATATCTGAGTTGATGCAGTTGCTGACTGGAATATCAATCAAGCGATATTTGCCAGCAATTGGGACGGCAGGCTTGGCTCGAAGCTTGGTCAATGGATATAACCGGGTGCCAGCACCCCCGCCTAGAATAATGGCAAGTACGTTTTTCACAATAACCTCTTAGCTGCCGCTTAACAAGCGCTTAACAAACATTCAATTCCCACCTTCAGTGTCTGATGGCTGGTAGCAGTTGGCAAGTGTCTGGGGGACAGAGATTTTTGGCCAAGCGGCTCAGGACAATGGTCGGGACAGTGGTTGAGACAGTGGTCTGAGCCGCTCTCTTAGCCAGTTGAATGCTTTAGCGCAAGTCTCCCCAAAATCTGGAGGCTAATGCGGCGGTGGTCGAAGCGCGCCTGTGAATTGGGGCTCTTCTATTGCCCCAGACGATGGCTCTAGCGCCTGCCAAATCACCTGCTTCAGCTGAGTCAGACTCACAGGCTTCACCAAATATTGAGATGCTCCTAGCTCCAAGGCGCGCTGCTGGTCAGCCTGGAAGGCGAAAGCCGAAATTACAATAATGGGCACATCTAGGAAGTCTGAGGAGCGCTGCTGCAAGAGCGTAAAGCCATCCACATCGGGCAGTTTGAGATCGAGCAAGACCAGATCGGGGCGGAATTGCTGCATAGTCTGAGCAAACAGCGCCCCTTTAGCCAGCGCCATCACCCGATATCCGTAATGTTCAAGATAGTCACTCATCAGATGACGACTCGCCTCATTGTCTTCAACGAGTAAAATGCGAGCGCCTGACTGCGGATCTATCTTTAGCGTTTGAGTCATGCTGAATTTCGTCTTAAATTCGTCTCAAACTATGATCAAGACTGAGAAACCCGTAAAGCGGTTTGGCCAGCCGCCTAGCCCATCTCAGCATAGCCCGCCGCTGATGCCGCTGCTACCGCCAGCTCCAGATCGGCTAAACCTATCTAGCTTGGAACACCCACCCTGTTTCATTATGCTACGGTACGGTGCAGTAAATTGGATGGATCAGGCTGGACTCACGCCTGCTCAATCCGCCTCAATGCGCCCAAACTCGCGCTATAGCTTTGGCAAAATTTCAGCTAAAAGCTGACTGGGCAGCAGCGTCATCGCCCGATGCTGTCCAGCCAGCCCTAGCTCACGATAAAAGGCGCGCAGCGTTTGCAAAATACAGCTAGCTGCGGTTGGGCGCAGCGCAGCCTGATGCTCCCAGCCCTGCCAAGCCAGCAGGTGATACCGCAGCGCTGACTCTAGATAATCGGCCAGCGCTGCTCCAGTCTCTGGATCACTCGCCAGATGAGAGTAGGCCAAGCCCAGGTTGTTGCGGGTTGCACTCAGATCAAAGCTCAGCCGAGCCTCAGGCTGATCACTTTGCAGGTAGTCGGCGGTCTCTAGCGCTGTTTTGTAGGCTAAAATGGCTTGCTCTAAATAGCTGCGGCGTTCTGCGGCAGTGCTTTGGCTCGCCAGATGCCAGTAGGCGGTGCCCAGATTATTCTGGCTGGCGGCAAACCCAGTGGGATGCAGCTCTAGGGTGCGATGTTGCAGCGCCGCCTGGTAGGCTAGCAAAGCCAGCAACAGAGAGTCTTTGGCGGCCTGGGCAGGCTGATACTGCGCCAGATTCCAGTAGGCGGTGCCCAGGTTGTTTTGAATCATGGCGTAATGCAGCGGCTCTTGCTCAGCCCGGTAATGCTGAAGAGCTTCGGCATAGGCGACAATGGCCTGCTTCAAATTGAAAGCGGGCTGCTGATGCTGTGCCAAATTCCAGTAGGTGGTGCCGAGGTTGTTTTGGGTGGAAGCATAGCGAATTGGGTCAGCGGCAATGGTGCGGCATTGCAGCGCATATTCATAGGCTTGTACCGATTGCTCCAGATGCCGGATTGGCTCTTGATGATGCGCGAGGTCGGCATAGAGACCTCCCAAGTTATTTTGCAGCATGGCAATGGTTTCACGCTGCTGCGGATCGAGGCTCTCTAGCGCCTGCTGGTAAAGCTGTAGAGCGCGCTGTAGGCAGGCTATAGTCTCTTCCGCCTCAGGTCGAATTTGAGCCAGACTCCAGTAAAGATTGCCTAGGTCATTGAGCAGCTCGGCGGGCAACTCGGCGGGCTGATTGGCCGCTTGGCATTGCAGCGACTGTTCATAAGCCTGAATCGCCATTGCCAGGTTTTCAGGGGTCAAATCGCCCTGCTCAATGCAGTCTCGGTAGAAATTACCTAGCGTTTGATAGGCGGTGGCCAGCAGCAGCGGCGAGGCTTGATCGGCTTCTAGCATGGCCAACTGCTGTTGCAGCGAGCCGATATGTTGCAGTAAACCAGGGTCTTCTAATGTATCTAAATTCTCTAGCGGATCTAGCGGATCAGGCCGCAGACTCGGTAGCGCAGGCGGAGTTAGCGTCGCGGTCGGAGCCGCCTGACTTGATGCTGCTGGTTCTGCCGCAGATCCTAGCTCAGGTTCTAGATCGGGCGGCTTTAGCCAGCTCATATCTAACCCGCTATCGGTAATCCACTGGCCAATTTCTGGTAAATCAGCAGGCCGCTTCAGATTCCATTTGGACTCTGACTCTAGCTCTGGCTGCTCTGGCTCTGGCTGCTCTGGCTCTGGCTGCTCTGGCTCATACCAGCGATTGGGATCATCGCTTAAGTCATCGGCTAGCGCCAGCCAAGGATTGGTGGGTGGCGTTGCAGGCGATATAGAGGGCTGCGGGGCGCGATCTGCCCAATTGCGATCTGCCCAGTCGCGGCTGGCGGCAGCAGCGAACCCGCTAGAGAAATCCAGCTGAATTCGTTCGGGCGAGCTGGCGAGCAGCGGTGTTGGGTCGCCCACAAACTCAAATACGCCCGTGTGGCATCGCCAAAATTCGGGAGCCGCTTCAGGCAGCATCCGAAACCAGGGCTGAGTCATCCAGAGCAGCAGCCCTGACTCAATCACGGGCAAATAGGCTTCAATTTCTTGCAAATAGGCCAAAAACAAATTTTGATAGACCCCAGACTGCCGCGTTAGGCGTTCGATGCCCAAAATTTGGAAGGCGGGCGCGACTCGTCTAGATTGGGCAGCTTGGCTCAGCCAGTCGCTGACTTGAGCCAGTGGATTTGGATCTTGCAGGTTGAGATCGAGCGTTACTAGCTGCGGCAACTCGCCTGACTGTCTCAGATTGCTGCTGGCATTAGCATTTGGACTGCCCCCCGGGCGGGCAGCCCCATCAGAAAATTCGACCTGAAGCTGAAGCGCCAGCCGATCGCGCAGCCGCAGATCATCGCAGACTCCAATAAAGATTTGCCGCCGCAGGCTAAGGCTGAGGCAAGTTTGCAGCCGTTCGTAGGTTTGCTGATTGGATCGCAGAGCTGATCCCAAACTGGAGTCAGGAAGGTCGGTCACGGAAGCGCTGAGTGCAGAGGATAATTTGAGTAGTGGGGCGCAGGTCATTGCCAGATGCCAAAACGAGATGCTGAGCAGATCAGGGGCGGTATAGTTTTTACTTCAAGGGCTGTAGCGGGCGTTCAGGAAAAGCGGCGCTCTTGCAGGCTGTGATCTGCATCAGTCTCTATTCCTCGATCAGCTCCAAACCCATTGGTTCAACTTGTTAAAGAAGTCGGAGGCTTTTGGCGCAATTCATGGCATCTGCGTCAGGATAAATAGAGCGCCTTGTTTTGTGCCAACCCACTTATCCCAACCCACTTATCTCAACCCACTTATCCCAACCCACTTCAACCCAGCATGATTGAGCATGACGTAGTGATTGTCGGCGGCGGACTAGCCGGATCGCGAGCCGCCGTCGAAATTGCCCGCACTGACCCCAGCCTCAGCATTGCCGTAATCGCCAAAACCCACCCGATTCGCTCACACTCAGTGGCGGCACAGGGCGGCATGGCGGCCACCCTCCGCAACGTAGACGAGGCCGACTCCTGGGAAGCCCATGCCTTCGATACCGTCAAAGGCTCTGACTATCTGGCCGACCAAGATGCGGTCGAAATCCTCACCCGCGAAGCGCCGGAGGTGGTGATTGATCTAGAGCATATGGGCGTGCTGTTCTCACGGTTGCCCGATGGCCGGATCGCCCAGCGTGCCTTTGGTGGCCATTCGCACAAGCGCACCTGCTATGCCGCCGACAAAACCGGACATGCGATTCTGCATGAGCTAATCAACAATCTGCGCCGCTATGGCGTGGCGATCTATGACGAGTGGTATGTGATGCGGCTAATTTTGGAAGCTGGACAGGCCAAAGGCTTAGTCATGTTTCGCATCCGGGACGCTCAGATTCAGGTGCTGCGCGCCAAGGCAGTCATGTTTGCCACGGGCGGCTATGGCCGCGTCTTTAACACCACTTCCAATGACTATGCCTCCACTGGCGACGGGCTGGCCATGACTGCCGCCGCCGGACTGCCGCTGGAAGATATGGAGTTTGTCCAGTTTCACCCAACTGGACTATATCCGGCGGGCGTGCTAATTTCTGAAGCCGTGCGGGGCGAGGGGGCTTACTTAATCAACAGCGATGGCGAGCGGTTTATGCAGCGCTATGCGCCGAGCCGGATGGAGCTAGCCCCGCGCGATATCACCTCTAGGGCGATTGCCAGAGAGCTGCGGGCAGGACGAGGCGTGAATTTGGACGGGACGGCGGGTGGACCCTTTGTGCAGCTCGACGTGCGGCATCTGGGACGCGAGACGATCATGAGCCGGATTCCGTTTGCCTGGGAAGAGTCGCATCGGCTGGCGGGCGTGGATGCCGTGGTAGAGCCGATTCCGGTGCGCCCGACGATTCATTACTCAATGGGCGGGATTCCGGTGAACACGGATGGCCAAGTTCGCAGTAGCCCAACGGGTTTGGTGGAGGGTTTTTTCGCGGCGGGCGAAACGGCCTGTGTCTCGGTGCATGGCGCAAATCGGCTGGGCAGCAACTCGCTGCTCGAATGCGTCGTCTATGGTCGCCGCACTGGCGCAGCGATCGCCCAATATATTCAGAAGCGAACGCTGCCTGAGCTAGACGAGCAGGCTTATCTAAGTCAGGCTAAGCAGCAAATTCAGCAGCTGATTGACCAGCCCGGACTGCACCGGATTGCTCAAGTGCGTCAGGAATTCCAGGACTGCATGACCGAATATTGCGGCGTGTTTCGCAGCCAGGACTTGATGCAGCAGGGCTTAGAACAGCTGCGGGCGCTGCGCCAGAAGGCTGAGCAGGTCTATCTAGATGACAAGGGCAGGCTATTTAACACTGAGCTAACTGAGGCGCTGGAGCTGCAAAGCCTGATGCTGGTGGGCGAGATTATCTTGAGCGGGGCGATAAACCGCACAGAGAGCCGAGGGGCGCATTCCCGCGAAGATTTTCCAGAGCGCGATGATGCTAATTTTTTGAAGCATACGCTGGCTTACTATTCGCCTGCCGGAATTGAGCTTGGCTACATGCCGGTGGTGATTAACCGGTTTGAGCCGCAGGAGCGCAAATACTAGAGATAAGCCGCTGCCGCTGCCTGAGAGTTGGCTTCACTTAACGTTTGTTTAAGTATTCAATTGCCCTCAAACCCTGCTCAGTCAACCGTTTCCTGACGCCAAAATACCTGAGAACTGTGTTACATTTATTGACAGTATATAAACACTCCCGGAACTGTTGTTCATGTTTACTAAACAGGTAACTGATTCAAAAGCTTTTCAATGGTTCGAGGAGCGGTTAGAGATTCAAGCGCTGGCTGATGACATCAGCAGTAAGTATGTGCCACCCCATGTCAACATCTTCTACTGCTTGGGGGGCATCACTCTAACCTGCTTCGTCATCCAGTTTGCGACTGGATTCGCCATGACCTTCTATTACAAGCCCACTGTGGCCGAAGCCTTCACCTCGGTGCAATACCTCATGACCGACGTGAACTTTGGCTGGCTGATTCGCTCCATCCACCGCTGGTCGGCCAGCATGATGGTGCTGATGATGATCCTGCATGTCTTCCGGGTCTACCTGACCGGCGGCTTCAAAAAGCCCCGCGAACTCACCTGGGTCACAGGCGTGATTCTGGCTGTAATTACCGTTTCCTTTGGCGTCACGGGCTACTCCCTCCCCTGGGATCAGGTCGGCTACTGGGCGGTCAAGATTGTGTCCGGCGTTCCGGCTGCTCTGCCGATCGTGGGCAACACCATGGTTGAGCTGATTCGGGGTGGCGAAAGCGTCGGTCAGCCTACCCTCACCCGCTTCTACAGCCTGCATACCTTTGTGCTGCCTTGGCTGATTGCGGTGTTCATGCTGCTCCACTTCCTGATGATCCGCAAGCAGGGCATCTCTGGCCCGCTCTAAGTAGTTCATCGCTCTAAACGCTAACCCCTGCGGCTGGCTTCCCTTAAGATAAGTAGATAGCCACTGGCTTGCTACTTGGCTCATACTCATCCGCAATTTATCCAAATCGACTCTATCTATTGAGAGGACACCGCTATGGCAACCGTTAAGAAGCCGGATCTGGCCGATCCGGTTTTACGTGAAAAGCTAAAGAAGGGCATGGGTCACAACTACTACGGCGAACCCGCTTGGCCGAATGACCTGCTCTATATTTTCCCCGTCGTGATCTTGGGCACCATTGCCTGCTGCGTAGCGCTGGCTGTGCTAGATCCGGCTTTGGTGGGCGAACCGGGCAACCCGTTTGCCACGCCGCTCGAAATTTTGCCAGAGTGGTATCTCTACCCCACCTTTCAGATTCTGCGCGTGCTGCCTAACAAGCTGCTGGGCGTGGCCTGCCAGGGCGCAATTCCAATCGGTCTCATGCTGATTCCCTTCATCGAGAACGTCAACAAGTTCCAAAATCCCTTCCGCCGTCCGGTGGCGATGGCCTTCTTTCTGTTTGGCACTGCCGTCACCCTCTGGTTGGGGATTGGGGCAACTTTCCCGATCGACAAGTCGCTGACGCTGGGCTTGTTCTAGACTCTAGCTTCGCTTCAAGTAAAAGCCTCCGGGATGTATGTCTCGGAGGCTTTTGCGTACAGATTTTAGCTGCGTTATGTCATGGCTTTGGGAGCCAGCACTTTGGCTGGAATCCCCACCGCCAGATGGTGGGCGGGCACGTCATTCAGCACCACTGCATTCGCGCCAATTGCCGCACCGTCGCCAATTTCCACCTTGCCCAACAGCTTTGCGCCCGCGCCCACGTTCACGCCCTTGCCCAGCTTGGGGGCATCCAGCGGCTGCTCCAGCGTCCGGTTGCCCAGCGTCACGCCTTGGCGAATAATACAGTCGTCGCCAATCACCGCATAGCCGTGGATCACAATTGCGCCTTGATGCTCAATGATCACGCGCCGTCCGAGCTGGGTGGTGTAGGGTAGCTCAATCCCGTAGCCGTTGCGGATTTTGCGGTAGAGCATTTGGTAGAGCAGGCTGAGCGGCGCACGCAGCAGCTTCGGCTGAATCGTCATGCGCCAGTTGCCAAACCGATGCACCGCCACCGCTCGGAAGCCGGGGCGCGTCCAGTCGCGCTCATGTGCCTGCCAGTCTTCTTGAATCTGCTGCCAGAGGCTGAGCGGACTGGCAGATGCTGAAGCTTGATGCTGAGATGTTTCGAGTGGAGTCAAATCTCTCCTCCTTTAACCAGCGTACTGTTCCGCAGCAAATCTACCAAAAAGTAGGGCGGATCAGAATCAGGCTTGCGCTGCACCAAGCGCCGCATGCGCCAGACGGCGTAGCTAGAGGCCAAAGCCACTTCACTCAAGGCGGCATAGAGTCTGCCGTGGTTTTTGACAAAGTAGCGGCGGCGTGAGTCAAACCAGTAGGTAGGAATTCGCTTGCTCACCTGCCGCGTCTCGCTAATGCCGGTGCTCTTGCCGACATAATGCACGACGCAGCTAGCAGGCACGTACCAGCAAGACCAGCCCGCCCGCGCTGCCGCCAAGCAAAAATCGACCTCTTCGTAGTAAAGAAAATAGTCGTCATCCATTAAGCCAGCAGTTTCAAACACCTGACGCCGCACAATCATGCTGGCTCCAGCCACCCAGTCGGTTTGGGCATTGGCTTCTGGGATCGGCTGCACCACGCGCCAGTCGGCCAGCAGCTTAGAGATCGTTCCCAGCCGCAGCCCGCCTTCAATTTCGCCCAGCAGATTGGGGAAGCGAAAGGCCGAGCATTGGGGCGTGCCGTCTGGATCTTGCAGACGACTCCCGGCAATCCCCACCTCAGGATGCTGCGCCATAAATTCGACCAGCGTTTGAACCGCACCGGGCTGTACTACCGTATCTGGGTTGAGAATGTGAAAATATTCGGGTGGCTGCTCCAGAGCGAGCGCTGGGCGAATGGCGGCATTGTTGCCGGAGGCATAGCCGCCGTTTTGGGT
>CASBQH010000486.1 GCA_949127695.1 Synechococcales cyanobacterium PMM_0073 | reverse complement strand
GGCATCCACCACGAACACAATCAGCGCTCCGGCTTTGCGCGCTAGCCGCTTGGCGCGGAGATCGCCCTGCTCCACGAATACTTTTTTGGCTCTCGATCCGCCCAGCAATTCCTGCCGCTGCCGCCGTGCTTTTTGGTAGGGCGCAGCAGAGCGCAGCGTCGCATCGACCGCAATTCGGCGGACTGCGCCACGCGGCAGCACGGGCTTGATGTAGCGCCCCCGATCGTCGGAGTAGATAATGCTGCGAGCGCCAGATTTGCCGCGCTTGTTGGCGGCTTGGGTAAAGTAGAGCACTGCCGGGTCAAGAATTACGCCTTCTGGATCGAAGATAAACTCTTCGGGCACGCTGGGCGGCTCTGGCTCTGGCCGATCGTCTTCCGGCTCCTCTTGCTCCTGCTCTTCGTCTTCTAGCTCCTCGTCCTGCTGCTCGTCTTCTGATTGCGGCTGCTCTGGCTGAGGCGGCGGGGGCGGCGGCGGCATTTCTTCCGGCGGACTCTGCACAATCGTTGAGCGCGGCACAATCACCAGCTCTACCGCCCGACGCAGATCGTCCGCAATTACGGCCACCCGCCCGTCGAGTGCGGCATGGGCTTTGGCGACGCGCACGGCAAACAGCTCCGCTCGATGCCCCTGCACGCCGCCGCGAATCGCTTCGTTCACCAAATAGGCAATCTGCTCTGGGGCAATCTGCACGTCTTTGAGCCATTCGCGTGCCAGCAGAATCTGAGTTTTCAGCCCGTCGAGATCTTCGGCATACTGCGCCAAAAACTGCTGCGGCGACTCGGCAAACTCGGTGGCCTGTTCTACAGCCTCCACCCGCTGATCGAGTCCTAGCACGGCATCGGCGGAGAGCGAAATGGCAATCCGATCCAGCAGATGTTCGCGCAGGTCGCCGCCTTCGGGGTTGTAGGTGGCAATTAGCAGCGGCTTGCAGGGGTGCTGAAAGCTGATGCCTTCGCGCTCAATCTGGTTGCGGCCTTCGGTCAGCGTCCCCAGCAGCAGATTCGAGATTTGATCATCCAGCAGGTTGATTTCGTCAATATACAAAATGCCTCGGTGAGCTTCGGCCAAGAGCCCCGGCTGAAAGACCGTATCGCCCTGCTGAATTGACTGCGCCACATCGACCGACCCCAGCAGCCGATCTTCGGTGACGCCCAGCGGAATTTGGATAAAGGGAGCCGGAATCACGGCTGTTTCAACTGGATGGCGCATTGCAGTCGAGCCGTTCTGGCCTTCGACCAGGCGCTCAAAGGTGGCATCGTCCCATTCGGCAGGTCGGGTTGGGTCGCAGTTGCAGCAGGAGCCTTTGACCACTTCAATCGGCGGCAGCAAGGCGTGAATTGCCCGCGCCATTACCGATTTGGCAGTGCCGCGCCGTCCGGCAATCACCACACCGCCCAAGCCTGGATCAATTGCGGCCAGCAAGAGCGCTAGCTTGATTGCCTCCTGACCAACGACAGCAGTGAGCGGAAAGGCCAGGGCAGATGAGGCGAGCGCAGGCATAGCTAAAAAATTTACGAGGTATCTAGTCCCTCAGCATACCAAGAAACTCTGCTCGCCTCGCATTTTGCGGTACGTTTCGCGACAGCATTTGACGATAGCTCAGCGCCATATTGCCAGGAATACATTGCCAGTTATGCTAATTTTTGTCGTATCGAGCAACACAATTCCTGATTTGAGCTTGATCTTTGCGATGATATAGAAAAGAGGTGTTTCTGAGTCACCCAACTGGCTGATCTAGCCGCAGGAAGCAGCAGTTTATCAGCCCGTCTTACAGTGGCAGTCAATTGTTGAAGGCAGAGTTGAAGGTAAAGCCATGAACTGGAAAGAAGGACAGCATGTGGAATGCGAAGGACTAGATTGGGGGCCTTGCTTTGTGACCCTGAGCAATCAGCAGATGGTGGTGATCTACTGTCCGCGCTACGAGATGGTAACTACCGCTGATCCTGACAAGCTAGAGCAAGCAGGCTGGAAGGCTGCGGCCAATCCAAATAGAGTGGTTTGGATGAAGAGCTGGCGTCCGGCAGACTGTGATCAGCGCAATCCTCTGCCCAGCATCTAGCCAGCACCTAGCGCCCAGGGATTAGCCTGAGCGCCGATCTAGATGAAGTCTGAGTAATGGTTAAACGGTTAATGCAACTTCTGACAATCTAGCTTCAAGACCGCCTAACTTGGCAATCTGAGCGCTACATCCATTTTGAGCAAGGGTCGCCGCTGTAGGGCTGGAGTCCAATATTGGGATAGTCGTCGTGGTTGGGACTAAATAGAATAGCAGTGCCTTCAGAGAGGTAGTAAATCACATTGCTGATTGCTTTGAGAATATTCATGCTGACCTCAGGGTAGAGAATTAGGTTAGACCAGATTTAATGATCTAGATTGAATGACCTAGACCCATGAACCGACTTTCTAAGCTTGCTGAACAGCCCACTTTGATGCTTTAAAAATCCTCCTCTACGACGACTCTTGCTAGCAATCGCCCAGGCAGTTTGACATGCTTAGAACCTTTCGCAAGTTCAGCGATTGAGCCGTTGTTGAGAAGGCTGGAGCTAAACTTGATAAGCCACAGTATAAGCGCCTAGATTAGCGCGATCTGCAAGCGCTTATTAATTTTTTACAGACGGCTGGCGTTCGGATACCTGTGGTGCAACTGCCTGCCTGACTAAGGCGGCGAGCAGCTTGGCGCTCTCTGGCGTAGCCAGCTGTTGGGCAGCAGTTGCCATTTGCCGCAGTTGAGCAGAGTCCAGCAGATTTAAGACCTGCTGCTGCAAGCGCTCTGATGTCAGCTCAGCCTGGGAGAATCGCAGCGCCGCGCCGGCAGCCTCAAAGACTTTGGCATTATAGGTCTGGTGATCTTCAGCCGCATAGGGGTAGGGAATCAAAATTGCCGGAGTGGCGGTAATTGCCAGTTCGGTCAGCGTTCCGGCTCCTGCCCGACTAATCGCCAGCGTCGAACGCCGCAGCAGGCTCGCCATATTGGCATAGAACGGCAAAGCCCGATATTGAGGATGGCTGAACTGAGCTGCTTCTGGATCGCTGTCACCCGTCAGATGCACCACCCAGGCTCCAGCCTCAAACCAAGCTGCTGCCGCCTGCCGCACCAATCGATTCACCGCCACGGCTCCCTGACTGCCGCCCACCACCAAAATTACCGGCACGTCTGGCGGAATGGCCAGATCTGAATTGGCCGCTGAAGCCTCAGCCTGAAACTGAGCTCGTACCGGCGTCCCCACCACGACGGTTCTGGCTCCAGGCAAATAGGCGGCTGCGGCCTCAAACCCCAGCGCCACCTGCGTACACCAGGGGCTGAGCCATCGCGTCACTTTGCCCGGTAAAGCATTGGATTCATGCAGAATGACCGGCAGTCCCAGCGACCGAGCCGCCACCACTGCCGGAGCGGCAATATAGCCGCCGGTGGTCAGCACTGCCTGAAACTGCCCTTGCTTCAGCAGCTTTCGCGTTGCCGAAACTGAAAGCAGCAGGCGGCTGGCGGTTCGTGCCGTGCTAGCAGCGGTTTTAAGGCTCAGCTTTTGCTGAAATCCCTCCGCCCTGACTGTATGCAGTGGATAACAGTCAGGCACAAGCTGGGTTTCGAGGCGGTCGGGTACGCCCAGCCATTCAATTTGGCAGTCACTCAGCGCTTCAGCCGTTGCCAGGGCTGGAAATAAATGTCCGCCTGTGCCGCTGGCAGCAATTAAGAGCTTAGGGCGCTGGGTGACTGAAACAATCGGTTGACTCACCAGCGGCTCTATGGGCTTTGAGGAAACCGGCTTTGAGGAAACCATAGGGTTGTGCAAATAGGATTCAAAAATTCAGTGATAAAATCGGCATCCAGCCGGGGTCATGCCAAAACCCGCGAAAAAAATCTGTGAAGAATCAGCGGAATCTTTGCCATGCCTGCCTGAACAGATTACTCTTATAGTCTGAACATCAAGATTTGGATCAAGCTAGATTAATCTACCGCAAAATCTACCGCAAAATTGAGCGGCGAGCGTTTTGAGGCCGGATTTCCCCAGACCATTTCTAGCTTGCCAACGCTTGAGCCCCCAGATCAATCCTTAAACCGCAAGCCTGACTGACCTCAATGGATAACCGCCTTCTGCCCCGTCGCTCACTCAATTTCTTAGCACTGCTCTGCATTGGCCTATCGGCAGGCTGGGTACAAAGCGCAAAAGCTCAGACTCCATCTAGCCCGACTCCAGCCCCAGTCACACAGACAGATCCTCAAACCAGCTCGCCGCCGCCCGAACTCACAGCAGCCCTGAGCCAAATTGACGCGGCGGCTTCGCAGGGGGATCTGCGTGGCGTCATGCAGTTTTATAGCCGCTCTTTTACCAGCAGCGACGGCCTCACGCGCAGCACGCTAGAGCAGACGCTGGCCGATCTCTGGCGACGCTATCCTGATTTGACCTACCGCACAACCCTTGAGAGCTGGGAGCCTCAGGCTGAGGGCTTCTCCACCGTGACCACCACCACCATTACCGGCAGCTATCCTGACGATCGCCGCGACCTGAAGCTGACAGCCACCATCACCGCGCGTCAGCAGTTTGCCAATAACCAGATTGTCCAGCAGGAAATTCTCGCCGAGCGCAGCGAGCTGAATTCAGGGCAAAAGCCGCCGACGCTGACCATTAATCTGCCCGAACAGGTTGCCCCCGGCCAGAGCTTTGACTTTGATGCAGTGGTAGCTGAACCGCTAGAAGAGCAGGTTTTGCTGGGAATGGCGCTGGAGGAAACAGTCAGCGTAGAAAACTACCTCAATCCTGCGCCGATTGAACTAGAGCTGCTGACCTCCGGCGGCTTGTTCAAGGTGGGCGAAATGCCCAAAGACGCGAGCGACCGCTGGATTTCGGCGGTGATTGTGCGCTATGACGGGATTACGGCAGTCACCCAGCGGCTGCGGGTGGAGCAATAGAGCCTACTCGCCCTCCAGCAGTCGAGCCTGATACTGCGAGCAGGTTTTGCAGTCGCCCGTAGGATTGACCGCACAGCGCAAGTAGCTAGAGCGCGCGTTAAACTGGCAGCTCAGATCGCCAATCATATAGCCAATGCCTTCCACATAGCGATGGTCTGCCGGACGCGCCTGCCCTGATGCTAGTCCGGCGGGCAGGCTGACAAATCGGCGCTCAGCAGATTGCCGCATTGCCGCGCGCAGCTGCTGAGTCGTGCGCTGATTGGCCTGCCGCAAGACCCAAAGCGAGAGCACAGGCGGCGCTAAGCCCAAAACCACAATCAGCAGAATCAACATAGGCACTATAGAGCTGCTCTAGATTCAACAGCTAGCAAACCGCTACCGGCTGAGCGATAGGTTCGCCCGTGAGGCTAAAAGGCCGAACTGTCGTAATTTTGACCGCCACCGTCTGGCCTTTAAGTTCGGCAATATTGCCCGTAAAAAAGGTGAGCCGATTGCCGCGCGTTCGCCCCATCACCTGAGTTGGGTCTTTGGGGTTTTGGTCTTCCACCAGCACAGCTTCCACGCGCCCTAGATAGCGCTGCGAGCGTTCAGCTGCTTTCAAATTCACCAGATGGTTGAGCTGCTGCAAGCGGTCATCCTTGACTGCCTCGCTGAGCTGATTCTCCCAGACTGCCGCAGGCGTGCCGGGGCGGGGCGAATAGGCGGCAGTGTTCACCAGATCAAAGCCGACCTGTTCAACCAAGCTGAGCGTCTTTTCAAACTGCTGCTCGGTTTCGCCCGGAAACCCGACAATGGCATCAGCGCTAATCGAAGCATCAGGCATGTAGCGGCGCAGCGTATCAATAATTCGTAGGTAACGCTCGCGGCTATAGCCACGCGACATGGCCTTGAGCAGATCGCTGTCGCCCGACTGAAACGGAATGTGGAAATGCTCACAGAGCTTGGGTAGCTCAGCGCAGGCGCGAATCAGGCGCTCGGTGAAGTAGCGGGGGTGGCTAGTGGCAAACCGGATGCGGTCGATGCCAGGAACATCATGCAGAAAATACAGCAGCTCGGTCAGCGTGTAGAGATGTCTGCCTTCGGGAGTCGCCCCTGGCAAATCGCGTCCGTAGGCGTCAATATTTTGACCCAGCAGCGTCACTTCTTTGTAGCCCTGCGCTGCCAATGCTTCTAGATCAGCCCGAATCGCTTCTGGCCGCCGAGACTGCTCAACGCCGCGCACGTTGGGCACGACGCAGTAGGTACAGCGCTCGTTGCAGCCATAGATCACATTCACCCAGGCCAATACCTGACTGTCGCGACGCGGCTTGGTAATATCTTCGTAAATATGGGCAGCTTCGGTCGCCACCACTTGATTGCCCGCAAACACCTGCTCTAGCAGATCGCGCAGCCGATTGGCATGTTGGGGACCCATCACCAGATCAAGCTCTGGCACGCGCCGCAGCAGCGCTTCGCCTTCTTGCTGCGCCACACAGCCCGCCACCACTAGCGTCAGGTTTGGCTGCTGGTGCTTGCGTTTGGCCTGTCGCCCCAGGTATGAATAGACCTTCTGCTCCGCGTTGTCTCGAATTGTGCAGGTGTTATACAGCACTAGATCGGCCTGTTCGGCGGTCTCTGTCCACTGAAAGCCCATATCTTCGAGGATGCCAGCCATCCGCTCGGAGTCAGCTTTGTTCATCTGACAGCCGAAGGTGGTGATGTGGTAGCGACGGGGAAAATCAGCCATATTCAGTCAAAATCCAGTCGAGTTTTGTGCCGGGTTGCTGCCGGGTAGGCTTCAAGTAGCTTTAGTAGCTTAGCAAATTGCTGGAGGCTCTGAGTTCAGCGCTTTAGAAGTTTGGCAGTTCCAGAAATCTGCGGCTTGAGAACAGGCTCTCAGAAAATGCTTTAAAAAAGAAAAACCCGGCCTCTAACAACCGGGCATCTATCGAATGGTGTGCTATTTATAACCTTCCCGTCTCAGTATTTATAGCCCGCAGCCGCTAATAAAGACTGGATGAACTTAGCGCGGCTTGCGGTGAAGGCGAGACCTATTTGAGCTGAGTTCTATCTGAAGATGTAGGCCAGATGCCATTGCGGTTGATAGCCTTGAATAGCTGGCTTTGAGCCAGCAAATATTTAGAGTGAGGAGTATCTAATCATGAATACAGAGACCCGATCCACCGATGCGATTGATCACTTTGCCAATCAGGATGCAGAGCATAAGGCCACTCAAGCTTTGAGGCTCGCAGCCGCCAAAGCGACCGTCTCAGCTTATTTTAAGCAGCTCAATGCCAGTGAGTTTGCAGCGGCGGCGGCGCGGTTTCAGCCCAACGGACAGCTACTGCCGCCGTTTGAGTCAGCGATTGTGGGGCGAGAGGCAATTGCCGCCTATCTCAAAGCCGAGGCTAAAGGAATGCAGGCAGTGCCGGAGTCGGTCGAAACTGAGCTTCTATCTGCTGGCGAAGTCCAAATTCAGGTGATTGGTCAGGTTGAGGCGGCGCTATTCACAGTGAACGTAGGCTGGCGGTTTCGGGTCAATTCATCTGCTGAGATTGCCTGCGTCAAAATTAAGCTGCTCGCCTCGCTGAAGGATTTGCTGCATCTCCAGCGCTAAGAATTGCTGGCGGCAAGCTGCGGTGAGATTGATCGCGAAAAGTTAGGCAACCCATGAGTAACAGAGTGAGCAGAGCGAATTGTGCAAGTTTGTTGCTATTTCAAAGCAAACTCTTTCTTTAGTGTCCCCAAACTCGCTAAAATACGACCGATAGCTGAATCACTACAATAGTCATCCTGATTAATTATGAGCGTAGTTACCCAAGTTATTCTTAACGCCGACGACGAGCTCCGCTACCCCAGCAGCGGCGAGCTAAGAAGCATTCAAGATTTTTTAACAACTGGCAGCCAGCGCTTGCGGATTGCAGCCTTACTG
>CASBQH010000485.1 GCA_949127695.1 Synechococcales cyanobacterium PMM_0073 | reverse complement strand
GCCCTGTTGCAGCCAAACCTCCAATCAGGCCGATCGCTAGGCCACCTGTCAGAGCTGTCGCCAGACCGCAGGCTCGGTCTGCCGCTGCCGCTCCACTGCCCTCTGTTCAACCAACAGCATCACCTGCGCCAGCTGCTGCTTCGCCAGCCCCCAGCCCAGCTCCCAGCCCAACCGAGCCTGCCGTACCGCTGTCACAAGGCCAGCTGCAAAGTAGCGCTGTGAGCGGGGTTGGACAGGCTTCAGCCGCACAATTTTACAGCTCTTTCCCCGATCCAGCCGCTTTCTTCACCGCTGAGAGCATTCAGCAGGCTGACGCTGATCCGACGGTTGAGCCGCTGCCACTCGAAGGCATCACCAACATGACGCGGCTAGAGCGAATGGACGTGGCTCAGGCCAAGGCCGAGATCTTGCCCCAAATGTTTCCCGGTGCGACCTTTACGCCAGCGGGTAAATACGGCGACGGTGATGTTTATGAAGTACGGCAGGGCAATTCTGTCGGCTATGTGGTTCTGGTGAAAGAGGCTAGCCTCAGCAAAGCTGCCTATATTGTGGAATGGAGCCGCAATCCGAATGCGGCTCAGGCATCTGCCCAGTAGCTGTTAGCAGCGAGTCAACAGCAAGTCAGCAGCTAGATAGCTAAACCTGCGCCTGCGCTACGGGCTGGGGCTGCGGCTCGAATTGGAACAGCGAGTAGACTACGTTGCGGCGAATATTGGTCATCATGTCCAAAAACAGCTCGTAGCCTTCGCTCTTATATTCAATCAGCGGATCTTTTTGGCCGTAGCCGCGCAGCCCGACTGACTCACGCAGCGAATCCATCTGCTGGAGATGCTCGCGCCAGAGCGTGTCGATCTGCTGGAGCGTGAAGAACCGCTCGGCCTGCCGCATTAAACCGGGCTTGGCCTGATCCACCTGCGCTTCTTTCAGGTCGTAGGCAATCCGGGCTTGCTCATGCAGGAAGGTTTTGATTTCGCCGGTGGACAGATCGGCCAACTGCTCTGGCTCTAGATCCTGGAGCAGATAGATAAACTCTTTTACCTTCACCACCACTTTGTCTAGCTCCCATTCTTCCGGCGGCAGATCGGGGTTAATATAGGCATCCACGATGTCGTTCATCGTGCGCTCAATGTACTCAATTACTTTCTCTTTCAGGTCTACGCCTTCTAGGACGCGCCGCCGCTCGGCGTAGATCGCCCGACGCTGATTATTCATCACCTCGTCATACTCAAACACCTGCTTGCGGATGTCGTAGTAGTAGGTTTCAACTTTCTTTTGCGCCCCTTCCAGCGAACGAGTCAACATGCCGGATTCAATCGGCATATCTTCTTCGACTTTGAACATTTCCATCAGGCGGCTGACCCGATCGCCGCCAAAAATCCGCAGCAGGTTATCTTCTAGGCTAAGGAAAAACCGAGTTGAACCAGGATCGCCCTGCCGTCCGGCGCGTCCGCGCAGCTGGTTATCAATCCGGCGCGACTCATGGCGTTCGGTGCCAATTACGTGCAGACCGCCATATTCCACCACTTCGTCATGTTCGGCGCTGGTGTACTGGTCGTATTCTTGTTTGATCAGGTTGTAGACTTCGCGCAGCCGCAAAATC
The DNA here is from genome assembly GCA_949127695.1 of Synechococcales cyanobacterium PMM_0073. Lineage (GTDB taxonomy): Bacteria > Cyanobacteriota > Cyanobacteriia > Elainellales > Elainellaceae > Elainella. Next base: position 1,055 of record CASBQH010000485.1, on the reverse strand, counting down.
ACCGCGTCGTCGGTCGGGGCTTTTTCGGCGGCGGTGGCAATCCGGTCTTCGGCGGCTAGCTCAGACAGCGACTGCATGCCATATTGCTGCACCGCAAAATCAACCGCCTCGCGCAGCGTTTGCTGGGTGGATTTGCTCAGCTCAACCGGGAAAATCTGCGGCGAAGCTTTCCAGGTTTTTTGCTTCACTCCCGGCGCAAACCCCTGTCCGCCTTTGCGCGCATCGCCCTGCATCGGGCTGGCCACGCCAAAACCGCTCTCATCCTCCGGCTGGACAATTCGGGGCATGAAATATTCGCGCAGCTTCAGCCGCGCCATATAGTCGGCGTTGCCGCCCAAGATAATGTCGGTGCCGCGTCCGGCCATGTTGGTGGCAATTGTCACCGCGCCGCGTCGTCCAGCCTGGGCAATAATTTCGGACTCGCGCTCCACGTTTTCGGGCTTGGCGTTGAGCAGGTTGTGCGGAATTTTGCGTTCGGCCAGCAGGCGCGCTAGCAGCTCGGATTTCTCAACGCTGGTCGTGCCCACCAGCACCGGACGGCCTGTTTCGTGCATTTCGGTGCATTCTGCTGCAATTGACTGCCATTTGCCGCCTTCGGTTTTGTAGACCACGTCGGAGAGGTCTTGGCGTCCGGTGACGCGGTTTGTCGGCACAATGGTGACTTCCAGGTTGTAGATCTTTTCAAATTCTGACTCTTCGGTTTTGGCCGTGCCCGTCATGCCGGAGAGCTTCGGGTAGAGCAGGAAGAAGTTCTGGTAGGTGATGGTGGCCAGCGTCTGGGTTTCCGGCTGGATCTCGACATGCTCTTTGGCTTCGATCGCCTGGTGCAACCCATCGCTCCAGCGGCGACCAATCATCACTCGCCCAGTAAATTCGTCTACGATTACAATTTCGTCGTTGCGGACAATGTAGTTGACATCTTTGACGAACAGCTCTTTGGCCTTGATCGCGTTGAAGATATAGTGCGCCCAGGGATCATTGGGATCAAACAGATCCTGGACTTCTAGCATGATTTCGGCCTCGATGAAGCCTTCATCTGAGAGCAGGACGTTGCG
>CASBQH010000484.1 GCA_949127695.1 Synechococcales cyanobacterium PMM_0073 | reverse complement strand
GTTGTAAGGAATGATCCATGAATAATCCAGTAAGCTGTCTGTGGGCGCTAGCGCTCTGAGTCGGCGCTGTTAAAAATCTCCCGGCTATCTCAGCCATCTTAGCCGATCTAGCTTCTCAACTTTAGAGTTTTAATTATGCCTTATGAACAAACGGCAATGGCTGCTCTGGTCTGGAATCACGCTTGGCACCGCGCTGCTGATTCTGGGCTTAACGAGCTTTATGCCCGCTGAAAACATCACCCGCAGCCGCTGTGAAGCTGACTCGGAATTTATATGGATTCCGGCAGGCGAGTTTATTGCAGGCAGCGACCGCCAAGAGCGAGACTACGGCTACGGGATCTCGGCGGCAGCGCTGGCCAGCAGTCCTGAACAGCGAGAGTCGCTAGAGCAGCGGCTCAGGCAGCAGGCTTGGTTTGAGCAGGAGGCTCCCCGGCAGCTGCATAGCCTGCCCGATTTTTGCATTCGCCGCAACCTGATTAGCAACGCTGACTACCAGCAGTTTGTCCAAGTAACTGGGCATCCTGCGCCCGGAATTTCGGCAGCAGACTATCAGCAGCAGGGGTTTCTGGTGCATCCCTATAGCGACGTGCAGCCCTATCTATGGCAGGCGAATCGCTATCCGGTCGGGGCAGATCAGCATCCGGTCGTGCTGGTTTCCTACGAGGACGTGCTGGCCTTTGCCCGCTGGAGAGGCCAGCAAGACCAGCAGACCTATCGACTCCCCACTGCCGCAGAATGGGAGAAGGCAGCCAGAGGCACAGACGGACGCTATTTCCCCTGGGGAAATCAGTGGCAGGATGCAGCGACGAACTGGGCGAAGAGCGGCCTAGCAGGAACCAGCGCTGTTGCTAGCTTTCCGCTGAGCCGCAGCGTCTATGGCGTGGAGGATATGGCTGGGAATCTGTTTGAGTACAGTTCAACGCTGCGCTCACAGAATGGGCAAACCGTATCGGTGATGAAGGGCTGCTCCTGGGATGATGCTCCGGGCTTCTGCCGCGCTGCCTATCAGCACAGTCGCCCCATCCAGTCGCGTCACATCTTGTTTGGGTTCCGGCTGGTGCGGGAATAGGCTGATTTTCAACTCTTCATCTTCACCAAAGCTGATTCTCAGCTGATTCTCAGGTTGATCCCGCTTTAATAAGGGTGAAGTTTGGCCGTAAGGTTCAGACAGCCAATTCACCTAATCACTGGAGACTGATATGCGCGTTAACTATCTTGCTACTCTGACGACTGCCGCAATTTTGAGCTTGGGTCTAGCAGCCGTCTTGCCTCAGTCTGCTTCAGCAGAATTGCAGATTAACGGCCAAACTGACAGCCAAACTATCGCCGGGGCTAACCCTTGCGCCAGCGCCAATCCCTGTGCCAGCGCCAACCCTTGCGCCAGCGTCAACCCTTGCGCCAGCGTCAACCCTTGTGCGGGTAAAGCTAATCCTTGTGCCAGCGCCAATCCTTGCGCCAGCGCTAATCCCTGTGCTGGGGCTAACCCTTGCGCCAGCGCTAATCCCTGTGCCAGCGCCAACCCTTGCGCTGGAGCGAATCCTTGTGCTGGTGTCAAACGTTAATCAACGCTGATAGATAAATAGTTGGAATGGCCTATCTACCTAATCCTTGGAGATTCACATGAACGTTAAATATATCGCCGCTTTGGCAACCGCCGCCGTCTTAAGTTTGGGTTCTGATTGACTGACAAAAGGTAGAGTTTTTAGCCTGAAAGGACTGTCAGTACTAGGGTTGAATGAATAACTGATAAGAAGTGGGAGCCAGCGTTCTAAGATTTAGATACGACTCAAAACCAAAGGAACGCTGTGAAAAAAGCTCCCGCCTTTACGATGCCTTGAATCTCTGGCTAGGTCAAGAGACGAGCTGGGCGCATCTTGCCCATCTGACAACCTGTTTGTGGATGGTCGCTGCACTGATCCAGACCGGCGAAGTCAGTTTAACAAAGTGGATAGCGTACTTGCCTTGCCGAGGTATCTTTGCCCAGAGTAAACAAAGGCGCGTACGCCGCTGGCTAGGCAATAGCCGGATCAACGTTCACCGCCTGTACAAGCCGCTGATTCAAGCGGCGCTATCGACTTGGACAGACGAGTGTCTCTACTTGAGTCTAGACACTTCTTTGTTCTGGGAGGAATACTGCCTGATTCGCTTAGCCGTTGTCCACAAAGGCCGAGCGCTGCCGCTGACTTGGCGAGTGCTCAAACATGCCAGCGCATCGGTGGCCGCTGCTGACTATCAGGAGATGCTCAAGCAAGCCAATCGACTTTTGCCAGTCGGGAAGAAAGTTGTCCTGCTCGGCGATAGAGGCTTCATTCACACAGAAGCGATGACGGTAGCGCGTCAGTTGGTCGCAGCTCTATCGTATCCGGCTCAAAAGCAACACCTGGATTTGGCGTTCTAAGCGAGGCTGGTCGCAGCTCAAAGCCTTTCACCTAAAACGTGGCGAAGCGCTTTGCTTCCACACCGTCAAGCTGCATAAGCAGCAATGGTACGGCCCGGTGCATGTGATCTTCGGACGCAATAATATCAATGGTGAATTCTGGGCAGTGGTCAGTGATGAACCGACCCCGCTACAGACCTTTGCAGAATACGGTTTGCGCTTCGATATAGAAGAGAGCTTTTTGGATGACCAGTCGAGCGGTTGGAACCTACAAAAGTCAGAAATTCGCTCGGTCTGTGACCTTTCCAGGCTAGGGTTCATTCTGGCCGTCGCGACGCTCTACGTCACGGCTCAAGGGGTTGAGGTGGTTGACTCAGGGCGCAGGCGGTGGGTTGATACCCATTGGTTTCGCGGCAACAGCTATTTCCGCATTGGCATCGAGTGGGTCAAGGGTGCTTTGCAAGATGGCTGGCCGCTAATCAGCGGCATCCGCTTTCGCGCTGACCGAGATGCTGAGCCGGCGATGGCTTCTCGACAACAACATGAAAAACGCCTATACCGCCTCGAATTCAAGGTGCTCACGTTTCAATTTGAACCCGACTAAACTTTTGTCAGTCAATCAGCTCACCCCCTGCTCCAGAGTTTAGCCCACAGGTTGATGGGGTATTCGTAGCAAATGGACAGAAACATACGCTAAGGCTGGAATCTAAATATAATAGGCACTCCAGGTGGCAATCTAATCTAATTGCAGATCAACCTTCTCTAGCTTAAAT
>CASBQH010000483.1 GCA_949127695.1 Synechococcales cyanobacterium PMM_0073 | reverse complement strand
GAACAGAACTTTAGCCCCAGCTGGCAGGATTTTAAGCAGCTGATCAAGGCGCAGCAGGTAGATTTGCCGAGCTGGACGGGCAAGTCATCGCCGCAGTCTATAGCCAACCTGAACAGCTGCTGGGTGGGCGGACTTTGCTTTTTACCCAAAGCCGGACAGGCTGCCTCAGAACAGCTGTTGGAGCAGGCGGCAGTCAATGCCCCTGAGAGCCGCTGGCAAACTGCAACAGCCTTTAAGGGCGCAGAGTTCGACCCCACCGGACGCCAAATTACCGCGCTCTACGCCGTCCAGCGCATTCCGAAGCGGGCTGACTATCTGCCGCTGGGTCGGCCTTCTCAAGAGCTGCCCGCCTGGTATTCTTGGTCAGCCGACGAGCAGTTTGACAAGGTGGCAATTCGCCTAGAGCCGCCAGCGGGCAAGTCGATGATTGTAATTGACGCAACCGATACGGGCGAGGTGGTGGGCTGGGCAGGGATTCCCTATCGCCTCGGCTCTGAAGCCCGCACCACCACCAGCGAGTCGTTTGCCTCAAAGCAAGATAATCCTGACTGCACGCAGGCCTTTACCTATCCGTTTGCCCTAGCGCTGCTAGATGATCAAGGTGAGAGCTATGGCAAGCTCACCCAAGTTCAGCCTACCTATCCGCGAGCCGAACACCGTGGATATTTCGACCTAGAAGGCTTCCCGATGTTTAAGGGGGCTAGCGTTTTTAACTATCGCCGGATTGTCAGCACTCAATTGGGCGACCCCAGAAGCGGGATGCCCGCCGCAGGCGATATCAGCATGATCAACTGGAACCGAGGCAATGACTGGACGCTGATGGATCCGCCGCTGGTGCTGAACGAAAAGCAGATTGCAGCTTCTGGGCAACATGCCAACTGGCTAGGCGGACTCTCGCTCAGCGCCCTGCGTCACGCTGAAGAACATGCGCTGCTGTTTGGCGAATGGCTGATTGAAACTCAGTCTACGCCGCAGACGCCGCTCACCTTTTTGGCAGGCAAAGATGCGCCGATGGCGACGGCTTCTGGCTTAAGCATGATGCCTTACATCCGCGAAGGCCGACGAATTTTGGGTCGCGCTGCCTATGGTCAAGATCAGTTTATGATGCGTGAGCCTGACCTCCGCAACGACATGCGGGGCGGACGCGACTTTCAGCCGACCACAGTAGCGCTCACCCATTACGCCATCGACATGCATGGCTGTCGCTATCGCAACTCGACTGAATCTTGGGAAGCTAGCTCAGCCCCTGTGCAGGACGAGCGGCTGATTAAGCCGATTTATATTCCGCTGGAAGCGCTGGTGCCGCAGGAAATTGATAACTTGCTAATTGGTGGCAAGAGCATTGCGGCTTCACATATTGTCAATGGCGCAACGCGAGTGCATTACGGAGAATGGGGGATTGGCGGCGCAGCGGGCGTGACTGCGGGCTGGTTGAGCCAGAAACATCCTGACCAGCTGCCCACAAATATTTCTGGGGGGCTGATGGCTGAGCTACAGGCCAATTTGCAGCAGCAGGGGCTACGGCTAGATTGGTAAGCGACAGCCAGATTTGCCAATATTTCTAGCAGGAATGCTGCTCTGATTTGAATTTCTTATAGATATTGCTGACGAATTATTGCTTTAGATATATGGATTGATGGGAGTATAAAGACTTATTCTTCACTGTGAGAGTTCTTCACTGTGGGGGCTTGTCCTAACTCTTCCGATTCTGGAGGATTTTGGTCAAGACTTACAGACTGTCAAAGACTTTAGATCTGCCTGAGCAGCTCTGTCTTGATAGCTTCACAGTCTTAAGTTCACAGTCTTAAGTTCACAGTCTTAACTTCACCTCAATGCATTCGTAAGGAGCATCTCTAGATATGTCTTTCTCTAAACTTACCGGATTAACAGGTGCGGCTGTAGCGTTGGCGGCCTGCTTGAGCGCAGCTCCTAGCCTAGCTCGTCCAATCAACCAGCAGTCCAGCGATTCACTGATTGCTCAGGAGAATGTGCCACCCAGAGAGGGCGTGCCGCAGCTCAACCGGGATGACACGTTGCAGGAGAACAATGGCAGCAACAGCCAAATGACTGAAGAAGTGCGCGGCAAAGTCACCCGGATCAGCGGTGATCAAGTCGAAATCCAGACTGCTGCTGGGCGGACGCGCACTTACGAAATTTCGGAGGCTGACCAAGAGCGCAACCGGATTGACGTGGGTTCTGAGGTGGTGCTAACCGTGAGAGGCGACAGCGTTGTGGCAATTAGCCCAGCCGGAACGCGCAGCTCAAGCGGCTCTAGCTCCAGTTCTTCCAGTTCCTCTAGCTCTTCCACCATGCGGCGGGAAACCACGGTTCAACAGACTCAAACTCGTCCGGCTCCGGCACCTGCCCCGGCAGCTAGCCCAGAACCTCAGCCCGTGCGCGGTCTCTGGTAAAGCAAAATCAGCCTTAAGTTGAATCGGTCGCAGCAGGGGATGGAGACTTCGGTTTCTGTCCCCTTTGCTGTTTCTATGCCTAGCTAGCTGCCGATCTGGGCTGCTCCGAGTCGCTGACCTGAGTCCATCTTTGGACAGATTACCCTGAAAGCGTTGCCCCGTATGTTTAGAGAGGGATTTTGGTAATTTGCCAGCCTTGCAGATGACTACCCAAATATCGCAATGCCATCGGAGTAAGAGTCATGATTGTCAATCTGGTAGAAGACGGCTGGGAGATTATTTATCACCGCGCTCATACGCTGCTGGCGGCTCAAATTGCCGGACATTGGGAGCTATCAGATGCGCCTGTACGCCTCTACGAAACAATCGCGGCGATCTCACATCATGATGATCTAGAAAAAGAGTGGGAGGGTAACAACCTGACTCAGGCTGGCGCACCGCTCGACTTTACGCTAGACAGCAGTGATCCAGAGGAAGCTCTGAGCAAGTTTAAGGGTCTGCTTACGAGCGCTCGCTATCGAGGCCGCTGGGTGACGTTGCTGACCTCAAAGCATATCTGCTTTCTGAATCAGACACAGCGGCAGCAGTCGGCCAGCTGGGCGAAGTTTTTGGATGAGCAGGCGAAGCAGCAAAAAATTTGGGCGAAAGAGCTGGGAATTGAGCTTGATGAAATGGAGCGCGCTTACCAGTTCATGCGTTGGTGTGACCGACTCTCCCTGATTCTAAGCCAGCGGATGCTGCCTGACATGGGGCGGGCACTAGAGATCACCAGCGGCATTGACGAGCAGCGCTATGAGGTGCGCGAGCTTAAAGACGGCAAGGTGACTGTTGAGCCTTGGCCGTTTCGCCCCAAAGAATTTACGGTCAACGTCGAGTCGCTGCATTTGACAGAGCTGAAATACAAGAGCAGCTCGGCGCTCGTCGAAGCGCTGCAAACCGCTCCAGTTAAGCCGCTGGAATGGACGTTTATCAAAGGCTAACCCAAGGCTAGAGCTGCTTCACGACTGTGGCTCTAGCCATTTGCCATCTGACTTAATTAAGTTAATCAACTCGGCCACGCCTTGATCTTCAGGCACTTTTTTGATTTCTTCTCGCCCCCGATAGAGCGAGATATAGCCCGCCTGCTTACCCACATAGCCATAGTCTGCGTCCGCCATTTCGCCAGGGCCATTCACGATACAGCCCATCACAGCAATATTCAGGCCAGTCAGGTGGCTAGTGGCGTCGCGGACTTTATTCAGCACATCTTGCAGGTTAAACAGCGTTCTGCCGCAGGAAGGGCAGGCGACATATTCCACCATCGTCCGGCGCAGCCCCAGCGCCTGCAAAATGCCGTAGCAGACCGGAATCTCTTTTTCAGGATCTTCGGTGAGCGAGACGCGGATCGTGTCGCCAATTCCTTCGGCTAGCAGCGTGCCAATGCCGGCAGTAGATTTGATCCGGCCATATTCGCCATCGCCCGCCTCAGTCACGCCCAAATGCAGCGGATAGTCCATGCCTAGCGCATCCATCCGCTGCACCATTAGCCGATTCGCGGCCAGCATGACGCCCACCTTTGAGGCTTTAAGTGAAATCTCAATGCTGTAAAAATCTAGCTCCTCGCAGAGCCGAATAAATTCTAGCGCCGATTCCACCATGCCTTCTGGCGTATCGCCGTAGGTAAACAGCATTCGCTCAGCCAGCGAACCGTGGTTGACGCCAATTCGGATTGACTTGTTTTGGTCGCGCAGCGAGACAACTAGCGGCTTCAGGGTTTCGCGAATCTTCTCGCCAATCTCTGCAAATTCGCTCTGCGTATATTCTGTGCGCCCTGCATCTGGCTTCTCAAACACATAGAGACCGGGATTGATCCGGACGTTATCGACGTAGTTGGCGACTTCTAGAGCAATTTTGAGGCCATTGTGATGCACATCGGCGACCAAGGGCACGGGCTGATAGCTCTCATGGAGACTGCGGCGAATCTCGGCCATCGCCTTGGCGTGAGCCAGACTGGGCACCGTCACCCGGACAATTTCGCAGCCAATTTCATGCAGCCGCCGAATTG
>CASBQH010000482.1 GCA_949127695.1 Synechococcales cyanobacterium PMM_0073 | reverse complement strand
GGCCTTGGTGGGGGTCGTGGCGGTTGGGGGAGCGAGCTGGTGGCTGGCGGGGCTGGCGCTGCGTCCGGCCAACCAGTCTTATCAGCAGATGCAGCAGTTTACGGCAGATGCCGCGCATGAGCTGCGGACGCCGCTGGCCGCTTTACAGGCAATTGTGCAGACGGCAATGCGCTCGAATGACCTGACGCTGGAAGATGCCCGATCAGCCTTTCAGATTCTAAGTCGCCAAAACTATCGGCTTTCAAAGTTGGTGCAGGATTTGCTGATTCTGTCGCAACTTGAGCAATTGGATCAGCAGGCTGCTCACGCTTTCTCAGTCTGCTGCCTTAACAGCCTGCTTGCGGATCTAGAAGACGAGTTTGCAGCCCTGGCAATGGCGGCAGAGATTGATCTCAAAATTGCGGGCTGGGACAGTCCGGTCGAGATTTGGGCGAACGCTGAGCAGATCTATCGCGCCATTGCCAATCTGCTCAGCAACGCGATTCGCTACACGCCCGCTCAGGGCAAGGTGATGCTACAGCTTAGCCGCAGCCAGAGCCAAGCCTTGATCCAGATTGAAGATACGGGCATTGGAATTAGCTCTGAGCATCAGAGTCAAATTTTTGATCGATTTTACCGAGTGGATCAAGGCCGTTCGCAGCGCCAGGGCGGTTCTGGGCTGGGGCTATCAATTACCCAGGCAATTGTCCAGCGGCATCGCGGTCGGCTCAGCGTCAAGAGCGAGCTGGGACAGGGCAGTCAGTTCACGCTGCTGCTGCCGCTGCTGGCTAAGCCTGGATCTGGAGCGAAGTGATCAAAGTCTGAGCGATTTCATCGAGATTTCATCCCCGGCTGTCAGATTAGAACCATGAAGACAGAACAGGCAGCTAACAGAACCGCTGCTGGTCTGACGAGTAGTTAGGGAGAATTATTCAAATGATTAACCGCGAATTCTGGAACGGCAAACGAGTTTTTATTACCGGACATACAGGTTTTAAAGGCAGCTGGCTCTCACTCTGGCTGCAAAGCTTGGGAGCCGAAGTCACTGGCTTCGCTCTACAGCCGCCGACCGACCCCAGCCTATTTAAGCTAGCCAATGTCGTAGAAGGCATGACCTCCGTGGAAGGAGATGTGCGTGATTTGGCGGCAGTTCAACAGGCAATGAGCGCTTGCCAGCCGGAAATTGTGTTTCACATGGCCGCTCAGCCGCTGGTGCGCCGCTCCTATCAAGCCCCTGTCGAAACCTATTCCACCAACGTGCTGGGCACGGTACATCTGCTGGAAGCCGTGCGCCAGACCCCAGGCATCAAAGCCGTGGTAGATATCACCTCTGACAAATGCTACGAAAACCGCGAATGGGTCTGGGGCTACCGCGAGGGCGACCGACTGGGCGGCTATGATCCCTACAGCAGCAGCAAAGCCTGCGCCGAGCTGGTGGCCGCCTCTTACCGCAGTTCGTTCTTTAACCCCGCCAGCTATGCCGAACATGGCGTAGCGCTGGCCACCACCAGAGCTGGCAACGTGATTGGCGGCGGCGACTGGGCGGCAGAGCGGCTGATTCCCGATATTTTGCAGGCGCTGATGCGGCGCGAGTCGGTATTAATTCGCAGCCCTCACGCCACCCGCCCTTGGCAGCATGTGCTAGAGCCGCTGCATGGCTATATGATGCTGGCAGAGCGGCTTTATACCGAAGGCGTGGCCTATGCGGAAGGCTGGAACTTTGGCCCAGATGATATCAACGTCAAGCCTGTTGCTTGGATTGCGGACGCGCTGTATGAGCAGTGGGGCGATGGCTTAACCTGGCGGCAGGATGGTCAGCCGAAGGCGCATGAAAACACCTATCTGAAGCTGGACTGCACCAAGGCGCACGCCATGCTGGGCTGGACGCCGAAGCTAGATCTCAAAACCACGCTGCAATGGATTGTGGACTGGACAAAAGCCTATCAAAATGAGTCTGACATGCGGCAATATACCGAAGCGCAGATCGAACGGTTTATGAACTTTGATCAGCTGCAAGCCGCTGATTCTCAAGTCTTGACCCCGGCGCGGCTGAGACAGCTAGCGGGCTGCTAGGGCAATGCTAAGCTGAAGGAGGCGGGCGATCTGTATATGCAGGTCGCCCGCCAGACAGACTTAGGGCTTGGCATGGACTATTCTCTGGCTCTGGCTAGCCTCCGGGCGGCAGATGCGCGATTGGCTGAAGTGATTGACCAAGTGGGCGACTGTCGCTTAGCCCAGGATCGATCACAGGGCGATCTGCTGGCGACACTGGCTGAATCGATTCTCTATCAGCAGCTGTCTGGCAAGGCGGCGGCGGCAATTCACCGCCGCTTTTTGCAGCTCTATCCCTTGCCGCCCAGCGCTTTAGATCTTTTGAATACGCCGGATGAGCTGCTGCGAACCGCCGGAGTTTCGCGTCCCAAAATTGCTTACTTAAAGGATTTGGCGACCCAGCTCCCGGAGTTCCCCACGCTAGAAGAACTTGCAGAGTGGGACGATGAAGCAATCATTACAACGCTAACCCAGGTCAAAGGCATCGGGCGCTGGACGGTACAGATGCTGCTGATTTTTCGGCTACACCGCTGGGACGTACTGCCGACTGAAGATCTGGGGATTCGCTCGGCGATGCAGCGGCTGTATGAGCTGCCTGATTTGCCCGCCAAAAAAGCCATGCTGGAGTTGGCTGCACCCTGGCAGCCCTACCGCACGATCGCCTCCTGGTACCTCTGGCGCAGCCTTGACGGGGCTCAGAAATAGCCATGCTCAGCTAAAAACGCTGGACTCAGCGATTCTTCAGCAGCGTGATACAGGCTCTCCAATTCGCCAACCGCCGGATCAGCCTGCCCCAGACGCAAAAACTTTTCGACATATTTGCCCAGCAAGTCGCCTTCTAGATTGACCGGACTTCCGGGCTGAAGCTGATTCAGGTTGGTTTCGGCGTAGGTATGCGGAATCACCGCCACCTTAAACCAATTGCCGCTGGCGCTGCATTCCGCCACCGTCAGGCTAATGCCATTTACGGCAATGCTGCCTTTGGGCACAATGTAGCGCGCCACTCTGGCATCTGGGATGCTGAAGCTAATCTCCCAGGCGTTTTCGGTCTGGACTGAAGCTTCCAGGTAGCCCAAGCCGTCAATATGGCCGGTGACAAAATGGCCGCCCAGCTTGCTGCCCACCCGCAGCGAAGGCTCCAAATTAACGCTGCGCTCACCGCCGTCAGAACTGCTAAACACCGTGCGGCTGATGGTTTCGGGTGAGATATCGGCAATAAATCCAGTCGGCAGAACTTCAGTGACGGTAAGGCAAACGCCATCGACGGCCACGCTGTCGCCCACGGCCAAAGCTGCCCCAGCAATCGCGGCGGCATCTGAGATCCGCACCTGCTGATCGCCCAAAAGCTGCAATCTGCCGACTGTGGCCACAAGTCCTGTAAACAAAGCATGCACACCCAATAACTTTGCTTCAGCCTAGCAAGATTTGCAGATTGCGGGGGCTTAGATTCGGAGCCAGCCTGACTCGAGTTTGATTCGGTTGATAGTCTTTCGCAACTAATACTGCCGTCTACTGCCGCCTCAGCATTTCTTAATATTTGGCAAGGCAGTGAGTGGCTAGGAGGCTAAAATCTCTCTCTAAAGATAGAGCAACGCCAGTTAGCTTGATAATCACCCAGAACATAAGCAGGCTACTCACTCCCAGCTTCTTAGATATCATTCTCAATAAGCTAAAGCTGTTGCAAATCATGCCAGCAATTGTTATCCTTCTCATTAAGGCCGCACTATTGAGAAGGCATCGCATTATGTACACCGTATCCTCCCTCAAGGCTGAGCTGCACGAGCGGGGCTGGCGTCTCACCCCCCAGCGAGAAACCATCCTGCAAATTTTCCAAAATCTGCCAACGGGCGAGCATCTCAGCGCCGAAGATCTGCATGTGCTGCTCCAGCAAGACGGCGAGCCAATCAGCCTGTCAACCATCTATCGCAACCTGAAAATGATGTCGCGGATGGGAATTCTGCGCGAGCTGGAGCTAGCTGAAGGCCACAAGCACTACGAAATTAACCAGCCTGCGCCCTATCATCATCACCATTTGATCTGCGTTCGCTGCAACAAAACGACCGAATTCAAAAACGATTCAATCTTGAAAATGGGAGCCAAAACGGCTCAGAAAGAAGGCTACCATCTGCTCGACTGTCAGCTGACCATTCATGCGATTTGCCCCAGCTGTCAGCGATCCATCTTGCCGATATAGCCAATATATAAAGATGTAGAGATGTAAAGGGTCTAGTCTTAGCGAATTACCTGCAACAGCTTCAGCGGATCATCAATTTCACCCACAATCCGCTGCACGGGTTTTGGCCAGAGCTTGATTAAGGTTGGGGTGGCCGTAATTTGATCGGCCTCAGCTAGCTCTGGATGCTTGCGGACATCGATTACCTTCAGCGTATAGGGCTGATGCAGCTCACTTTCGAGCAGCTGATGCAGCGCGGTCAAAATTCGCTCAGTGGCGCTGTTGCTGCCAGAGACAAATAGCCGCATCACATAGCCCTGCCCCGAAAAGTCTGGCGCAGGCAGGGGCGAACTGAGCAGATGGGCAGCGGCCTGAGTTGGCTGAAGTCTGGCGACTAGATCATGCGTCTGCCAGAGCTGCGGGAACTGCTGGCGATAGGCCGCAATCACCAGCGGATCGCAGTCATGGCGCGCGGGCTGCCAGTCTAAATCGGCTGAGCCAAACAGGGCGTTGAGTAAGGCTTGGTGTCGCGCTACATAGGGATAGATCTCGGCAAAAGTCGTCAGTGTTTGACTGCGCGGATCGCGCCAGTGATCGACTGTGGCAGTGAAGCAGGGTACTAAGAAATGTGGCGGTTCAGCTAGACCCAGCAGCTCTTGCAAAAACAGGCAAAGCTGCAAGTGCCAGCGCGTCTGCTTATGCAGATCAATGCAGTAGACCAGATCACCTCCCGGCGTAAACAGGGCAATTCCCTTAAACAGGCTGGGGTCTGGGCTGGACAGATTAGGCGAAACGGGCTGTGAAGATGGCAACGGTGGCTTAAGGAGGCAGGGTGAATTGAGCGATGCAGCTATTTTATGGTGGCTCACTGACAAGAACCGCAGAGCCAGACTGACCCTGCGGAGAGAAATTGATGGCGGGTTCGGGGCTGAACGCTAGACGCGACCCCGCAGAATCTGCGCCATTTCGTTGGGCTTAGGCGAATGCTCCAGCGCCGTTTCTTCGGTGATCCGACCGGCCTCATAGAGCTTGTAGAGCGACTGGTTCATCGTACACATGCCATCGAAGGTGCAGCGGGGAATGATCGCCTCAATCTCGTCGGTTTCGCCCCGGCGAATATAATCACGGATCGCGTCGGTGTTGATCAAAATGTCGTGGTAGGCGGCGCGCTTGCCGTCGGTGGTGCGGCAAAGCCCCTGAGCAATCACCGAAACCAGCGACTCGGCAATCGAAACCCGAATCGGCTCCTGCTGATCCGGCTCATAGAGCTGCAAAATCCGCTCAATCGTCTTGACGGCGCTGTTGGTATGCAGCGTCCCCATTACCAAGTGGCCGGTTTGGGCAGCTTTGAGCGCCGTGTTCACGGTTTCTTTGTCGCGCATTTCACCCACCAGAATAATATCTGGGTCTTCCCGCAGCGCGGCCTTCAGGGCATTGTCAAACTTGAGCGTATGGATGCCGACCTCGCGCTGCTTGATCAAAGACTTCTGGCTGGTATGGACAAATTCCACCGGGTCTTCAATCGTAATAATATTCTTCGGCATCTCCTTGTTGATGTAGTCAATCATTGCCGCCAGGGTGGTGGACTTACCCGAACCCGTCGGGCCGGTAATCAAAACCAAGCCCTTGTGGTGATGACAGACATCTTTGAAGACGGCAGGCAGATTCAGCTGCTCCATCGTCAGAATCTTCAGCGGGATCAGGCGCATCACCATGGAGGGGCCACGCATCGAGTCGAAGACATTGATCCGGACGCGAGCGAATTCGTACTGGGTCGCGCCATCGAAGTCGAGCGTATCCTGGAAGCGCTTGATCTCTTCGTCGCTGAGGATCTCCTTCAGCCAGCTCATGAAGGTTTCGCGGTCAGTTTCCGGGTAGCTGGTGGTTTCAATTTCGCCTCGGCTGCGGAAGCGCGGCACTTCACCCACGCCCGTATGCACGTCAGAAAAGCCCTTGTCGAAGGCTTCTCGCACCAATTGCGCCATCGTCGGCTGTCCGGCAGCAGGCTTGCGTCCGCGCATTGAAGCAGGCGGTGGCGCAGGACGATGTCCGGCGGCGCGAGCGGCAGGGTTGGCTGCTGGGTTCGCGGCAGGATTGGCCATGGGATTAGCAGGGGGAGCCATCGGCAGGGTCTGGGAAGAAGGCATGGTTTGGGAAGGCATGGTCTGGGAAGTCATCGTCTGTGAGGTCATCCCAGCCGCCTGCGGAGCCATACCGGGCGGCATCTGACCCACCACGGGGCGACCGGGCGGCGGCGGCGGCACTCTCGAAGCAGAAGCAGGCACAGAAGCGGAAGTCGGGCGTTGGGATTCTGTCATAAACCACCTATCGGCAAAACGGCAAGAACATATCAAACGATCTAAAGCTGACTCACGCTGGAACGGCGACTGCTGATCAGATTGCCCAGAACCTGGGACTTTTGCTAATTCAACCTACAACAATTTTCTCTGCCGCAGCACTTTACAAGTCATTTTATGCTACTCCTAGTCGTGGGTGACACCGCTCGGCATAATTGTGCCTGTCAAGTCGGCATGATGCAGATTGGTTTGGTTAATGTTGGCGCTGATCAGCACGGCTTCGCTCAGGTCAGCTTCACTCAGGTTAGCCCAGCTCAGCTGCGCTCGGTAGAGATTGGCGCGCCGCAGGTTGGCTCCTCTGAGCGAAGTCCAGTTCAAGTTGACGCCTCTAGCGTTGGCGCGTCCCAGATTGGCGTTGATCAAATTGGCGCTGATCAGCCTTGCCCGACTGAGGTCGGCTTCGCGCAGGTCAGCCTCTTCCAGCGTAATCCCATGGCCAATCACGTCGGTGAGATTGGCGCTCTCCAAAATCGCGTTGTTAAGCATGGCATTGGAGAGATTAGCGCTTTCCAAAATGGCGCGAGTCAGATTGCATTTGATCAGCTTGGCGCGATGCAGACTGGCATGAGCCAGGTTGGCTTCGCTAAAATTGGCGTTACTCAGATTCGCTTCACCCAGATTGGCTTCGGGCAGGTTGGCGCGGCTGAAGTTGGCCGAAATTAGGCGTGCCCCGCGCAGCCCAGCCCGTGCCAAGTCAGTCTCGTATAGGTTAGCCTGACTCAAATCTGCGCCAATTAAATTGCTCTCAACTAAGGTGGCCTGACTCAAATCTGCACCCATCAGCTTGGCTTCACGCAGATTGGCCGAGCTGAGGTCAGCCCCGCGCAGAATCGACTGGCTGAGGTTGGCACGACGCAGGCTAATCCCTCTGAGGTCTTTGCCACTGAGGTTTACGCCAATCAGGCTGATTTCCTGGAAGTCGCGCTTGCCTGCTGCATAGCTATCCAGCAGTTCGTCCACATACATGGTTGATTGTCTTATTTGCTTGTAGTTTGCTTGTAGTCATACTGAGGTTGCCCCAAATTAGCCGGTAAGCGTCAGAGTTCCCTTAATCTTATGGGAGGGAGCCGCATCTCAACTCGCTTTACGCCCAAAAAACAGCGACAAATTGCAAATTACGGCAACTATCTATCCCGATCCACAACAGAGAGGAGGCAAACATGCCCGACCAAACCCCCGACCAGATGTTAACCAACCCCAGAAGCCAGGTTGTCACCCAGGGCGTTCAGCGCTCGCCCAATCGCGCTATGCTGCGTGCTGTCGGGTTTGAGGATGCTGACTTCACCAAGCCGATTGTTGGGGTGGCCAGCGCCCACAGCACGATCACTCCCTGCAACATGGGAATTGCGCCATTGGCGACTCAGGCTGAGGCCGGCATCCGGGCAGCAGGCGGAATGCCGCAGATCTTCGGCACGATCACGATCAGCGACGGCATTTCGATGGGCACCGAAGGGATGAAATATTCGCTAGTGTCACGGGATGTGATTGCCGACTCGATTGAAACCGTCTGCAAAGGCCAGAGCCTAGACGGCGTGCTGGCAATCGGCGGCTGCGACAAAAACATGCCCGGCGCGATGATTGCGATGGCGCGGATCAATATTCCCGCCGTCTTTATCTATGGCGGCACAATTAAGCCAGGGAACTTGGCAGGCACCGATCTAACGGTTGTCAGTTCTTTTGAGGCAGTGGGTCAATACAGCGCTGGCAGAATCGATGAAGCAATGCTCTATGCCATCGAGCGCAATGCCTGTCCGGGAGCGGGTTCCTGCGGCGGCATGTATACGGCCAACACCATGTCTTCAGCCTTTGAGGCCATGGGCATGAGCCCGATGTATTCCTCTACCATGTCGGCAATCGACCCCGAAAAAGCAGAGAATACTCAACTGGCAGGAAAAATATTGGTCGAGGCAATTCGCCGTAATCTCTGCCCCAGAGATATCATTACCCGCCAATCGATTGAGAATGCCGTCTCGGTGATTATGGCC
>CASBQH010000481.1 GCA_949127695.1 Synechococcales cyanobacterium PMM_0073 | reverse complement strand
TCGTTTACGCCAGAAAATATTTACTTTCAAGCTGACCGCGTGACGCAGGTGTTTGGCCTGAAATTGGGCATCGACAACCCGGCTGGGTTTGCTAAACCGGGAATGCCCGCTGATGGCGAGATTCAGCTCCTGCCGTCTGATGTCACCGCACCTAATGTCACCGCACCTAATGTCACCGCACCGGATGTGACGCCGTCAACCGGGGCACAGCCATGACGCGGTTGCAGCCGACTTCTGCCTCTGGTTCAGCGGGTTTAGTTCCTGGCACTCACGCGGATGCGATCGCCGTAGTCGCTTTAGAAAAACGCTACGGCCAGCTAGCGGCACTCAAAGGCATTAGTTTTACGGTCAAGCCGGGAGAAATCTTTGGCCTGATTGGGCCAGATGGCGCGGGAAAAACCACTGCCTTTCAGATTTTGGCTGGGGTGATGAACGCTAGCGCCGGAGAGGTCAGCGTGTTGGGGCGATCGCCGCGACTGGCTCGACTGGCGCTGGGCTACTTGACCCAAACGTTTTCGCTATACCTGGATTTGAGCATTGCCGAAAATTTGCGCTATACCGCCGGACTGCGCCGAGTCTCTACCGCGCGGTTTGCGGAGTTAGCTCCCCAACTGTTGCAGCGAGTGGGGCTAGCGGCCTTTGCCGATCGCCTCGCTGGGCAGCTATCGGGCGGGATGCGGCAAAAGCTAGCGCTGTGCTGTGCCCTGATTGCCGAACCCCAGGTGCTGCTGCTAGATGAGCCGACTACTGGGGTTGACCCCGTATCGCGGCGAGAGTTTTGGGATTTGCTGGCGACGGTGGCCGCCCAAGGGGTAACGGTAGTGGCCGCGACGCCCTACCTGGATGAAGCTGAGCGTTGCCATCGCATTGCCCTGATCTATGAGGGGCAAATTCAGCAAATTGGTAGCCCGAGTCAGCTGCGGGCAGGGCTGGGGCTAAGCCGAATTGAACTGCGATCGCCCCAACTGGCAGCGGTGGAAACGGCGCTGCACGAATTGATTGCGGCTCCAGCCTCCGCCACGGCACCTGTCGTGATAGACCTGCAAACCTTTGGCGATCGCCTCGACGTCATGGTGAGCAATGCGGCGGTCGGCGAACAAACCCTGCGCGTTGCCCTAACGGCGCAGCAAATCCCCCTCAGCCACCTGCGCCATGACCAGCCCACCCTAGAAAATGTGTTTGTGCATCGGCTGCGGCAGCAGGGTTCCGATCCGCCCTATTTGCCCTTTCCGGCCTATCGAGCCAGCCAGCAAATCGGAGAGATGGCGATCGCTGCCCAGAATCTTGATAAAACCTTTGGCACTTTCCAGGCGGTCAAACAGGTCACCTTAAACGTGCGCTACGGCGAGATTTATGGGCTGCTGGGTGCCAACGGCGCGGGCAAAACCACGACCATCAAAATCCTTTGTGGCTTGCTGCCTCCTAGCGCTGGCCGCATCCAGCTGGCGGGTGAAACCACTGACCTGCATCGGGCTGAGGTGCGATCGCGGATTGGCTACATGAGCCAAAAATTTACCTTGTATGATGACCTAAGCGTGCTGCAAAATCTTCAGTTCTACTGCGGCGTGTATGGCGTCCCCCGGCAGCTGCACCGCGAAAAAATTGACTGGGTGCTAGACACCTGTGGCCTCAGCGGACGCGAGCATACCCCCACCGCTAGCTTACCCGGTGGCTGGAAGCAGCGGGTGGCCTTTGGCGCGTCGGTGATGCACGAACCCGATATTTTGTTTCTCGACGAACCCACCTCGGGCGTAGACCCGCTGGCGCGACGGCAGTTTTGGCGACTCATTCGGGCATTCGCGCAGCGCGGGACGGCCATTCTGGTGACGACGCACTATTTAGAAGAGGCCGAAAACTGTAACAATATGGCCTTCATGGTCGCCGGAGAGATTGTCGCCCAAGGGTCTCCCAGCACGATTAAAGCCAGCCAGCCCGGACAGCTAATTGAACTGGTCAGCGACCAGCCCCAAGCGGCGTCTGATCATCTGAAGCAGCACCTAGAAGACTGGCGGGTGTCGATCTTTGGCGATCGCCTCCACCTGGTATTAGACGATGCCGATCGGCAGTTGCCCGCTGTGCGCCAATGGCTCCAAGCTGAGCAGATCACGGTGCAGTCGGTGCGGCCGATTCCGTTTTCATTAGAAGATGCCTTCATTGGCATTGTGCAGCGGGCCAGCAATAGCACGACACCGCAGGTTCAGTCATGAACCGAGTGTTGTCCCAATGCGTCAAAGAATTGGCTCAGTTTCGCCGCGATCGCCTGACTGTTGCCCTAGCCTTTGTCTTGCCCCTAGCCGTGATGCTAATCTACGGCTACGCCATCCGCTTAGAGGCCAAAAATATTCCGCTCAGCATTCAAGATTTTGACCACAGCCACCTCAGCCGCAGCTATGTTGAACGCCTGTTTGCCAGTCAGCAGTTTGTCCCTGCCCCGCTGATTGGAGCCGATCCCATTGCTGCCATCGATCGCAATCTAGCCAAAGCCACGCTGATTATTCCGCCCGACTTTGCCCAATCGCTCAAAGCCCATCGTCCGGTGACAGTACAGGCGATCGTCGATGGCAGCGATGTCAACAATGCCCGCGTTATCCAAAACGGGATTCGAGCCACAAATCAGTTTTTCCTGCGTGCGAATCACCTGATCCCAGATGCCGCTCAGCAGCCAGTCCAGGCGCAAATTCGGCTGTGGTTTAACCCCGGACGGCAAGAGTCGCTGTATATTGTC
>CASBQH010000480.1 GCA_949127695.1 Synechococcales cyanobacterium PMM_0073 | reverse complement strand
GAAGATCACCAAACCGCGATGATTGCCGAAACCCCCGAAGCCGCTGCTCGCTGCCTGCTGGAGCTAGAGAACGCCGAACTCCGCGACCAGCTTGCCCAAACTGCCTACCAGGGCATCAAGCAATATTTTCCCAGCGAAAGCCCGACTGAGTTTTGGCAACAGACTCTGCAATCTTTTGGGATCGAGCCAGCTGAGCCTTAGCCGAGACTAGCCTGACTGCTCTATGGCAAACAGCCCGCTATGCTAGAGAAGCGGTCTCAAGTGGCAATGGATCATGTCTTCTCCTTCACAGCAGTCAGGTTCACAGCAGTCGAGACAATGGGATCTGGGGCAGTTTATCAAAACGCTCTCTTACTATGGCGCAGTCCCGCTGTTGAGCCAGCTCGACTGGTTTCAACACTGGTGGGGGAGCCAGCCTGACCCCAAAGTTAATAGCCAAGCGATGCTGGCGAGCCTGGATGCAGCGGCGGTCGTCAACTCTGTGATTGGCGTTGCGGGCGCAGCGGGCGCAGTCGCTCAGCAGGTAATGCAGCAGCTGGCCGCTCAAAAGATGCAGGCGCGGCTGCTGGGCGAGGGGCAGCCTGAGATAAGTCAGCCAGTCACAGCTGTAATTTGCGATGCCTCGATGCTCAGCTCCGCCGCAGTGGCTCAGATCATCCAGCAGGTGAGTCCGGCGCTCTGGGTGAAACGCCCCATTTTCGACTTTGCTCAGCCCAGCTTAGATATGCAGCAGATCTGGGGCGTGCTGAATGATGGGGTGATGGGCGGGGTGAGTCAGAGCAGCATTCGGTTTGACGATGGATTAGCGATTTTTTCGGGAGAGGTTTCGACGGCCAATTCGGGCGGGTTTGCCTCGGTGCGGACGCGCAATCTGGAGCCAGCTTTAGATCTCTCTCGCTATGCGGGCGTGATGCTGCGCGTCAAAGGCGACGGGCAGCGCTACAAGTTTATGCTGCGGACTGAAACCAACTGGGACGGCGTGGCCTACTGCTTCTCGTTTGATACAGTCGCCGACCAATGGCTCCATGTCCAAATTCCCTTTAGCGCTCTGGTGCCAGTGTTCCGCGCCAAAACGGTGGCCAATCAGCCGATTGATCCTAGCCGAGTCTGTGCATGGCAGCTGATGCTGAGCAAGTTTGAATATGACGGCGCGCTGAACCCGCAATTTGCCGCCGGATCTTTTCAGCTTCAGGTAGCCTCAATTCAGGTCTATCGCGCCGCTGAACAGGCTCGCTTCGTATTGATTAGTCCCAGCCCTGAGTCAGCCGAAATCCTAGCCGCCAGCGGTTTTACCCATAGCCTGATCTACCCCAGCAGAATTGCCGATATCCCGGCAGGACAGTCGCTGCAAGTTGGGCGCGAGCCGCTGGCGGGTGAGGTGAGTGCTGCGGATGTGGCGGCCTTTAGCATTGCGGCGCTCAGCTATCCGGCAGGCCGCTTTGCGATCACCACGGGAGATAGCGGCTGTGCAGCAGGTGACTGGGACTGTCTGTTTAGAAGGCTGTTTGAGGATTGACTGTGCCAGACTGCTAGAGCTGTGCCACACTAGCGCCAAAAGCCCCAATTCTCCGTTCAGGACTGCGCCCCAATGAGTGACCATCAGCCTTCTCTTTTCTCAGCTGCTGAACTCAAAGGCTGCTATAAAGTGACGCCAGCTGCTGGCTCTGAACTGAGTCCGGCAGCTCTGACTGACTGGAAGCAGCGGATCTGGCAGTATCAGCAGCAGGTTCAAAGCCAGATGCCCATGCAGCAGGGCAGCCTGTTTGAGCCAGAAACCAGCCTTGATCCTGACTGGATTGATCCCTTCGTACTGCCTCGCCAAAACACTGAATTCTGGCGGTGGAAAGCCGCAGATATCGGCGTTTCGGCGCTCTATTTTGTGATTGACTACGAGCTACCGATTTTGCTGTACGTGGGCGAAACCGTGAAGTCTAATCAGCGCTGGAAAGGCGAACATGACTGCAAGCGCTATCTGCTCAACTACCGGCAGGTGCATTATCAGCATGGGATCGCTTCGACGCTGGGGATTGGCTTCTGGGCAGAGGCTCCTACCCAAACTCGACCCCGTCAGCAGCTAGAGCGAACGCTAATTCGCAAATGGCGCGCGCCGTTTAACAAAGAGAACTGGCAGTTTTGGGCAACGCCTTTTGTCGGCAGCGCGTAGTTGAATCTTACGCATACCGGGTTCTAGATTCTCTAAACTCTGACTTAAGCTCAGAGAACGCTGCTGAATATATAAATTTTTTATCTTGCGAATCAGTAAATTGGCGGTATCTCCAAATATATAATATGTTCATAACTCAATATTGTGAACATATCTCGATCGTTCTCATCTTACCTACACTAGAGCCAATCCCTTTACCCAGCACTCTTGTAAAACGGACGCTTGACTACGGTGGCGGGATAAGCCTTGCCGCGAATTTCAACTTCTATAGTTTGGCCAATTTTGGCAAGGGCAGTTGGCAGATAGCCCAGCGCAATCGGGTAGCCCAGCGTGGGCGAGAGTGTGCCGCTGGTGATCTGACCTATGGGCAAACCATCCTGCAAAATTGGGTAATCATGCCGTGCAATATTGCGTCCTGCCAGCTGTAGCCCCACCAGCCGCCGCGCCACGCCGGACTGCTTTTGGTTGACCAAAACTTCGCGTCCAACAAACTCGCCCACCTGATCAAGCTGCACCAGCCAGCCTAGCCCCGCCTCTAGTGGCGTCGTGCTGTCGTTAATATCTTGGCCATAGAGCGCCATTGCTGCCTCTAGCCTCAGCGTATCGCGCGCGCCCAATCCACAGGGCAAAATGCCTGCCGCCAGCAGTTCATCCCAGAGCGCCAGTCCAGTTTCTGGAGCCAGCATGATCTCAAAGCCATCCTCGCCGGTGTAGCCAGTTCGCGCCAAAAAGCCAGGTTGCCCCAGTACCAGGCTTTCTAAATGGCCAAATCGCGGCACTGCCGACAGATCGGCCTGCACAAACGGCTGTAGCGCTGAAACAGCCTCTGGCCCCTGCAAGGCCAGCAGCAGCTGTTCTGAGCGATCTTCTAGGCTAATCCTCGCATCTAGATGGGTTAGAAACCAATCTTTGTCTTTTTGCGTGGTGGCCGCATTCACAATCGCCATCACCTGCTGCTCGCCTGCTGCATTGCAGCCTTGATCATAGAAAATCAGGTCATCAATGATGCCGCCGCTGGGATTGAGCAATACCGTATACTGCGCCATTCCTGGCTTTAGGCTGCTGAGGTCAGTGGGCACCAATGCCTGCAATTGTTGAAGCAGATGCTTGCCCCGAAAGCAAAACTTGCCCATATGCGAGATATCAAATAGCCCCACTCGCTGCCGCACCGCCTCATGCTCTTTGGTGATACCGCTGTATTGCACCGGCATTTCCCAGCCTGAGAATGATACCAGCCGTGCCTTGAGGGCAACGTGACGGGCATAGAGCGGCGTATGGCGCGCAGCATCAGGCGCAGCATCAAGCAGAGTCATAGGTAGTGGATGAGGAAGATCTAAAGTAATTTTAAGGGCGAAACGTGGGTCTAACCAGCAGTTTCGCGGATTCGGTAGGTTTTACTGTGAGTACGACTAGACTTCTCCAAGTTGAGAGATTGCTGGGCACCATCAGCGCTGAGCGAACTCCTGTGAGGATCGCCTGATACTTTTGGCCAGCCTGATGCTCGTACCAAGCGCGCCAAAGCAGAAATTTTTGAATATGCTGGGCAGCGGAGAGTGGACGGCTAGCAGCCAATTCAGGCAGGCTGGGAGGCTGGCCGCGCTCTAGATTGTCTGAGCCGCTGATTTGGCGCTGGGATTGAAACTGACGCGCCATGCTATCAAAGAACTCCCGTTCGGCAGTGCTGCGGGTATGGGTAATGGAACTCTGATGCAGGCGGTAGTGGTAGTGAACTCCAGGCTGATACCAGACGCGGCAGGCTTCTGCCAAACGCAGCTGAAAGTCAATATCTTCGCCTGTGGTGAAATAGCTGCGAAAGCCGCCGATGGCTCTGGCCGCCTCAGTTCGCAGCGCATAGGTACAAAAATGGGTGCGGACAAATCCGGCAGATAGCTCTGAGGTAATTTCTTCGGCTAAACCGCTGTCGTTAAATTCCACCAAGGCAGTGCCCTTGGGATCAACTGCTGCATAGCCCCCACAGACCGCTCCAAATTCGGGATGCTGGCTCAGCCATTCCACCTGCTGCAAAATTCGTCCGGCAGGATAGAGATCATCTGCATCGCATCGCACTAAAAATTCGCCCTGCGCTGCTGCCAATCCGGCATTTAAGGCGGCAGCAATTCCTTTGGCTGGACTGTCAATCAGGCGCAGGCGGCTGTCAGAAATGGCTTTGACTCGCTCAAGCGAACGATCTGTGGAGCCGTCATTCACTACAATCACTTCTAGCGTCACCTGCTGACTCAATAGCGAGGTGAGGGCTGCGGTCACATAGGACTCAGCGTTGTAGAGCGGCACAATCACGCTGACTAGCGCTGGCTGAGTTTTGGGGTGCACCACAAGTTTATTCCTCAAACTTTCAGAACTTTTACAATGAAGCAATCGAGCTGTGAAACTCTGTGGATCGAAAAACTAATGACGTTTAGTAAAGCATGACCTCTATGGCTTGAATATGATCTGACTCACTTTTCAGCATATTTCCAGCAGGTTCACCCGCAATTTTACTGGGTTTATCTGCACCGAGCTAGACTGCAATCCAAATCTTTTTCCCGTCTTCAGTAATTTCACTCAGTCACGAAAATAGGATGATACTTTAGCTGCTGGTGATTATCACTAGATGCTTTTGGGTATCCTACTAGCTAGATTCAGCCTGCGGTATCGGCTTAAGTAGTCCAGAGCGCAACAGCTGCCAGCCTGTAATCCGGCCAGGGCAGAGTCGAATGGCCTTGAGTGCGTAGATTAAAGCTGTCTGACGTTCGCCGCTGTTAAACGCCCACCAGCCATACTGCAAGGCAAAGCGGTGCTGGGAGTTGCGATCTCTGCCCGGACGCCAAGCGTTGGTTGCCTCAAATTCTCCAACTATTCCGCGCCGCTGCCATGCCTGCTGGCAGGCTTCGAGGGCTTTCTGTCGCTGTAAGGCGCAGTCTTGTTCGCTGACTGAATTGGCATGAAGTCGATATTTTACCAAGACTTCCGGCAGATTGGCCAAGTTGCCAATTTCCCCTAGCTTTAGCCACAGATCGAGATCTTCAGCCTGCGTCATGGCCAGACTGTAGCCGCCGATTTGCTCAACCGCCTGACGACGCATCATGGCGCAGGGCTGGAAAATAGCGGCATGTCCAGCCAAAATCTGAGCCTGAATTTCACGGTCTTCCAGGGGCACAGGCAGCTTAGTAATGCGGCGATTTTGAGCATCGATGAGCTCGAAAGCGCTGCCCAAACAAACCACTTTAGGATGCGCCTGCAAAAACGCTACTTGCTGCTCCAAACGCTCCGGCAGCGCTACGTCATCTGAGTCCATCACGGCAAGTAGCTCAGCTCTGGCCATCTCCAGCAGCTCGTTGCGCGTCTGGGGAATGCCGCGATTTTCCCGACTGGTTAACCGAATCCGGGGATCTTGAGCGGCGTACTGCTGCAAAATGGCCAGCGAGCGGTCGGTGGAACCATCGTCAATGATGACGAACTCTAGCGCGTGCAGCGTTTGATTTAGAATGCTCTCAACGGCCTGTGCCAGATAGCGTTCGCTGTTGTAGACCGCCATCAGCACTGAAACTAGCGGCGGGGAGTTTGGATCGCTCATTTAGAAATCTCCGCTTGAGGCGGCATGGGCTTAATCAGCGCACAGGCAAGCAATTTCCAGCCTTCAGTTGCCCAGGGCAAGGCGCGAATTGCTTTGAGTCCGTAAATCAGCGCTGCCTGCCGTTGGCCTGCATTAAAAAACCACCAGCCGTACAGCGTCATAAACTGATGCCGCGAAGGCCGATCGACCGGACGCCAAGGCGGGGCTTCGTGAAACTGCGCTTGGCCTGCTGGAATGCGGCGTCTTGTCCAGGCTTGCTGGCAGGCCAAGCGGCGTTTGGCGGTTTGCTCTAGCTGGCGACGTTCGCTGACTGAGCCGGAATGCTGGCGATATTGCAGCACCGTAGCGCTGAGGTTGGCGAGCTGGCCGACTTCGCCCAGCTTCAGCCAGAGGTCAAGATCTTCGGCAGGGCAAAGGGCTTCGTCATAGCCGCCCACTTGCAGCATTGCAGCGCACCGGATCATGGCCGACGGATGGTTAATCGGCGTTTGGCCACTGAGGGCGAGCCGCTGGATCTCGTCGTTTTGTTCAGCTTCGGGGTGATGCAGCAAAATCCGCCCTGCCTCATCAATCCAGTCCTGTGCGCCGCCGAGGCAGACCACTTCTGGATGCGCCTGCAAAAAGGCCGCCTGCTGAGCAAACCGCTCTGGCAGGGCAATATCATCGGCATCCATGCGGGCAATCAGCTCGCCGGTGGCCTGATGCAGCAGCGAATTGAGCGCCGAGACATAGCCGCCGTTGGGGCGATGGGTCAGCTGAATGCGTGAATCCTCAGCCGCATAGCCGCGCAGAATTTTGGCAGAGCGATCGGTCGAGCCGTCGTCTAGGATCAGAAACTCGAAGTCGCCCAGGCTTTGGTTCAGGATGCTTTCAACGGCCTGAGACAAATAAGGCTGCGCGTTGTAGACCGGCATCAGGACGGAGATTAGCGGCATAGTTCTGGTTATTGGGCAGGAATCGGCTTGAGCAGGGCGCAGATCAGCAGCTTCCAGCTTTCGGGCGTTTGGGGACGCGCCAAAATTGCCTGGATGCCGCAGCGGGCAGCGGTGCGCCGGAAGCCGCTGCAAAACGCCCACCAGCCATAGCGATGCAAAAACTGCTGCTGCGAGGCCGGATTGGGCAGCGGTCGATACCAGGGCTGAGGCGAGTCAAACTGGCCAGAGATGCCGCGTCGCTTCCAGGCTCGCTGACAGGCAGCTTCAGCCATTTCGGTTTGAAACAAGATATTTTGGGCGCTGACTG
Organism: Synechococcales cyanobacterium PMM_0073; assembly: GCA_949127695.1. GTDB lineage: Bacteria > Cyanobacteriota > Cyanobacteriia > Elainellales > Elainellaceae > Elainella. The sequence goes on along the minus strand of CASBQH010000480.1, from coordinate 1,391 downwards.
ATTCCAGGTGAAAGCGGTAGTGCAGCACGGTATCAGGCAGATTGGCCAGCCGCCCGACTTCGCCCAGCTTCAGCAGCATATCTAGATCTTCGACGGTGGGCATCTGTGAGTCATAGCCGCCAATTTGCTGGAGCGCCGTCCGCCGCATTAGAGCGCAGGGATGGTTGATAATCGTCCGCCCCATCAGCAGCATTTGCTGGATCTCGTCGTTCTGTTCGGGCATTGGAATCCACTGCACAATCCGGCCTTGAGCGTCGATTAGATTAAACGCACCGCCGACGCAGACATATTCGGGATGCTGTTGCAGAAACTGGACTTGTAGCGCCAGCCGATCAGTCGTGGCAATATCATCTGCGTCCATTCGTGCCAGTAATTCGCCTTTAGCCTGCGCCAGCATTTCGTTCAGCGTGAAAATTAGCCCTCGGTTGGCGCGGCTGAGCAGCCGAATCCGCGAGTCTTGGGCGGCATAGCTCTGCAAGAGCGGCAGCGAGCCGTCTGTGGAGCCATCGTCGGTGATCAGCAGCTCAAAGTCAGTGAAGCTTTGGCGCAGAATACTTTCGACCGCTTCACTCAAGTAGCGCTCAGCGTTGTAGACCGGCAGCAGCACAGAAACTTGCACCATCAGCTATGCCTGGATTTGAATCGGCTTGATCATGGCACAGCCCAGCAGCTTCCAGGCTTCCAGGTTGAGTGGCGCTGCGCTCACGGCGCGCCAGCCGCAGCGCCGAGCCACAGCCCGCTCTCCGGTCAAAAAGCCGTCCCAGCCGCAGCGTAGCCAGAACTGCTGCTGATGCAGGTGATCGGCAGGCTGACGAATAAACTCGCCCTGAATGCCACGTCGCTTCCAGGCTCGCTGACAGGCCGCTAGCGCATCGGCAGTTTGTTGCGCCTGCTTGGCATTGGTGATGGAAGCCGAATGCAGCCGATATTGCAGCACTGTCTCTGGTAGGTTGGCCAATTGCCCGACTTCGCCCAGCCGCAGCCAAAGATCGAGATCAGAAGAAGTCTGCATGGTTTCGTTGTAGCCGCCGACTTGCAGCAGAGCAGAACGGCGCAGCATGGCGGTGGGATGGTGCAGCAGCGACACGCCGCCCAGCATTTGCCGCTGGAGTTCGGCGTCGCTCTGCGGCATGGGGCAATGGCCAATCAGCTGACTTTTGGCATCGATCCAGTCCAGCATCCCGCCCACGCAAACCACTTCAAGATGGGCTTGTAAAAAAGCCACCTGCCGCGCAAACCGCTCTGGCAGGGCAATGTCATCGGCATCCATCCGGGCAATCAGCTCGCCCTTGGCTTGAGCAATCAGCTCGTTCGAGCTTTTGGTGATGCCTCGGTTTTGGCGCAGCGTCAGGTGAATTCGGCTGTCTTGGGCGGCATAAGCCTGCAAGATT